>JACRCT010001244.1 GCA_016218885.1 Deltaproteobacteria bacterium
ATCGGTGAGCCTCTCCGGGGCGGCGGGGCCCTGCGCGCCACCGCCGCGGACGTCCTGAGCTACCTCGAGGCGGCCACCGGCACCGGCCCGGCGACGTTGTCCGCCGCGTGGCAGCAGGCGCTGCAACCGCAGAGGCCTAGCCCCAACGGCCACGCCGGGCTCCTCTTGTTCGTCGAGACCTGGAACGGCCGCACGCTGTACTCGAAGGACGGGCAGACGGCGGGCTTCAGCTCGCAGGTGCTCTTCACGACCGAGCCGCCGGCCATGGTGGTCCTCCTGGCCAACACCAACGAGATAGCAGGCACGGGCGGGCTGCGCAGACTCGGCCTGTCCATCCTCGCCGGGTTGCCGTAGTCCCTTCGGCGCGAGATCTCGCGCAGGATGGCAAGGGAATCGGCACCGCTTGCGACCCCGCCCTCGATGTGGTGAGAAGTCCCTCGTGGACCCGACCCAGCTCAGCCTTCTCAAGCGCAAGCCCGCACCGACCACCGACCTGGCGACCCTGCTGCGCGAGCGCTTCGGTCACCCGGCCTTCCGCCCCTACCAGGAGGAGGTCTGCCGCGCAGCCGCCGAGGGAGCGGACGCTCTGCTGGTGATGCCCACCGGGAGCGGCAAGTCGCTCTGCTACCAGCTGCCCGGCGTCGCCCGTGGGGGCACGACCCTGGTCATCAGCCCGCTCATCGCGCTGATGGAAGACCAGACGTCCAAGCTCAAGGACAAGGGCTTCGCCGCCGAGGCCATCCACTCCGGCCGCGGCCGGGACCTGTCACGCGCCGCCTGCCGCGCCTATCTCGACGGCGCCCTCGACTTCCTCACCATCGCCCCCGAGCGGCTCTCGGTCCCCGGCTTCCCCGAGATGCTCGCCAAGCGCCCGCCGACCCTGGTGGCGGTGGACGAGGCGCACTGCATCTCGCACTGGGGCCACGACTTCCGCCCCGACTACCGGCTCCTGAAGGACCGCCTGCCGCTGCTGCGCCCGGCGCCCGTCCTGGCGCTCACCGCGACTGCCACGGTGCGGGTGCAGAAGGACATCGTCGAGCAGCTGGGGATCCCCGGCGCCCAGCGCTTCATCCGCGGCTTCCGGCGCGACAACCTGGCCATCGAGGCCATCGATCGTCCGCGCGCCGAGCGAGAGGCGGACCTGTTGGCCATGCTGGCGCCCGCCGAGCGCCGCCCGGCCATCGTCTACGTCCCCTCGCGCAAGATGGCCGAGGAGATCGCCCAGGTCCTGGGGGAGCACTTCAAGACCGCGCCCTATCACGCGGGGCTCGATCCCGCGTCGCGCAGCAAGGCCCAGGAGGGTTTCCTCGCCGGGGCGCTGGAGGTGATCGTCGCCACCATCGCCTTCGGGATGGGCGTGGACAAGCCCAACATCCGCACCGTGGTGCACATGGCGCTGCCCAGCAGCGTCGAGGGCTACTACCAGGAGATCGGCCGCGCCGGGCGCGACGGCAAGCCCTCGCGCGCGCTGCTGCTCTACAGCTGGGGCGACCGCAAGATCCACGAGAGCTTCCTGGAGAGGGACTATCCGCCCACCTCCACGCTCTCCCAGGTGCTCTCGGCCGTCCCCAAGGCCGGCATCGCCCGCGAGGACCTGCTCAAGGGCTGCGGGCTGGACGAGGAGACCGCGGAGACGGCGCTGCAGAAGCTCTATAGCCACGGCGGCGTGCGCGTCGACGCCGAGGACGTGGTCCACCCCGGCAAGGACGGCTGGAAGCCCAGCTACGAGGCCATCCGCCGCTACCGCGCGCAGCAGCTCGACGAGGTGCTGGAGTTCGCGCAATCGGGCGACTGCCGCATGGCGCGGCTGGTTCGCTACTTCGGCGACACCCGCGACGCGCGGCCCTGCGGCCACTGCGACGCCTGCCAGCCCAAGGGCTGCGTGGGGCGACGCTTCCGCGAGCCGACCAGCCGCGAGCGCGGCTGGGCCGAGCGCATCCTCGAGGAGCTGCAGCGCTACGAGGGGCTCTCCACCGGCAACCTCTACAAGAACGTCTTTCCCCGCGAGGAGCTGGACCGCAAGGGCTACGAGCGGATGCTCGACGCGCTGGCCCGCGCCAAGGCGGTCACACTCACCGAAGACACCTTTGACAAGGAGGGCGAGACCATCCGCTTCCGGCGGGTGCGGCTGGGAGCGCTGGGGTGCGGGGCGCTGAGCGCCCTCTTGCTCGAGGGCGGCGCACCGGACAGCAGCGCCGCGCCCGTGAAGGCGGTGGCGCCCACCCGCCGCAAGGCCGCGCAGAAAGCCGAGGAGGAGAGCGCTGCCCCCTCGCTCATCGATCAGGCGCTCGTCGCTCGCCTGAAGGCATGGCGCAAGGTGCAATCCAAGTCGATGGGTGTGCCGGCGTTCGTGGTCCTCAGCGACCGGACGCTGCTCGCCATCGCCGCGCGCCGGCCCATGAACGCCGAGGAGCTCGCGCGGCTCAAGGGCGTGGGCAAGCGCTTCGTGGATCGCTACGGCGCCACGGTACTCAAGCTGCTCGCTGGCTGACCCGAGGGCGCCAGCGAGCATTGCCCGTCGATCCACCAGCGATCGGGCGACCGCGGATGGACAGGATCCCCGGTCATGCGCTGGCCGCCGTTGTCGTGGCAGCCGCTGCAGAAATCGACCTGCCGGGCGTGGCCCAGGTGGCAATCGGCGCAGCCGAGCTCGGGCCAATGGCTGCGATGGGGGTTGCGGAAGAGGAAGTCGGTGCGCGCCGCCTGGTGCTCCATGCTCACGTGGCAGCGGTTGCACATCGCGTCGTCGAAGCGGCGGCGAGCCAAGGGCCCGTCGCCGGCTGCACCAACGACTTGGGCGGCGGCGGTCTTGGCCCGGGCCGCGAGGGTGTATCCCTGGTGGCAATCCGTGCACGAGACGCCCGCGCGTGCGTGAGCGGCGTCGAGATCCCTGCCCCCTTGGAAGCCGTCCACGTACCTGCGCATGAGGTGGCAACTCGCGCAGCCCTCAGGCTCGGCGGAGAGCTTGCGCTCGGTGGCGATGGCCGTACCGCCGAGGATGGCGATTGCGGCGGCGAGGATCACCCACCGCCACGCACGCCTGGGAGCGCCGCAGCTTGGGCCCGAGCTCAGACCGGGACCTCGGTCGCCAACGGAAGCTCCCGGCAGCCGTCGGCGGCGGAGCGGTAGGCGGTGGTGATGAGCTGGATGCACAGGTACGACTCGCGAGCCTCCTTGCCCACGAAGTCGCCGGTGGCGATGGCGGTCTTGAACTGGTCGAACAGCGAGTTGAACCAGCCCACGTGCGAGGCATCCATCCAGTCGGAGGCGACCGAGCGCTTCTCGGTGGTCCACTTGACCGCACCCTGCGCCACGTCCGGGCCGCCGGTCTGCTCCATGATCGCCAGCTCGAGGTCGTCGTCGGAGACCGTGATGCCGCCCTTCTCGCCCTGGACCGTGTAGACGACCTTGCGCATGCCCGCCGTCCAGGTCAGGTGGGCGTGGGCGAGCCCTCCGGGGAAGCCGAGGACGCAGCTGAAGTTGTCCTCGGTGTCGTACTTGTCGGGCTCGAGGTTGGACATCTTGGCGGTGACCGCCGTGGGGTAGGCGCCCAGCCAGTCGAAGGTCAGGTAGAAGGTGTGGCTGCCGTGGTCCATGGCGATGCCGCCCCCGGAGAACCTCTTCTCGCGGCGCCAGTGGGTCTTCCACTCGGTCACGCCCTTGGCGTGCGTATTGCGGTAGGTGGACAGGGTGAGCGAGCGCACTTTGCCGATGCGGCCGGTGGCGATGATCTCGCGGATCGCCTTCACCACCGGCGCGTGCTTGTAGTTGTGGCAGGGGAACAGGACGCGCTGCGCCTTCTTGGCGTGCTGGAGCATCGCCTTGGCGCTCTCCAGCGTGGTGGTGAGCGGCTTCTCGCACAGAACGTGGAGCCCGAGGTCGAAGGCGGCGTGGGCGATCTCCGCGTGGTCGCAGGGCGGGGTGGAGATGTCCACGAAGTCGAGGTTCTTGGCCTCGGCCGCGAGCAGGCTCTTGTAGTCCGCGTAGATGCGGGCCTTGGGGAGGGTCTTCTGCGCCGCCTGGCGCCGCTCCTCGCAGGTGTCGGCGACGGCGACGATCTCCACGTCCTTCTGCTGGTCCACCCGCTGCAGGTAGGCCGGGACGTGCCCCCTGCCGGAGATGAAGCCGAACCCGATGACCGCGCCTCGGAGCTTGTCGTTCATGCGGCCCTTCTATCCGATGCCGGACGATGCCTCAAGGCGGTCGAGGCGTTCCCTTGGCGGCTATCTGTCGCCGGGCTCGGAAGACGCAGCACAAGAGCACTGGACGCGCTTTCCGCACGCTTCCCCGAGAGACGAACACGCGACGAACTCCGCGCCATCAGAGAGCTCAATGTCGCTCCTGTGCTTCACGCTCGACCCCCACCGAACCAAACAGCCCGTCTCCCTGGCCAGCACGCGTGCATGGCAGCAGTCGCCCGCGTCGAAGCACCCGCCAACGGCAGCCACCTCATGTGCCGGTCCGGGAGAATCGCTCCATTGGACGATTCTCCTCAAATCGTCGTGCGTGACCTGCTCCTGGGACTTCGGACCATCCAGAGGCATGCCAGCGTCATCGAACCCGCAGGAGCTGCTCTCGTAGTCGAACGAGCCGCCCTGGTCGAGGCACCGGTCGACGGCCACGCACGACTCCATCTGTAGAAAGCCCACGGTTCCCAGCGCCGCTACGAGACCGAGCAGGGTCGGGCCGATGACCAGCAGGAAGAGCGTTCGGTACTCGCCGGGGAAAGCCATTCTGTCGTGCCTCTCTAGGCAGCCGAGCCTCGCTGGGCCTCAGGAGCCCTCGGACTACAGGGATCCTGTGCTCAACGGATCAGGGGACCGCGGGGCTCTTGAGGAATCGCCGCAGCGACAACGGGAATGCCCTCGTCGGCCGTCACTTCGAAGAGGTCGTCGGGAGCCAGACACTCTTCACAAGCGCAGATGCGAAAGGAATTCATCGCGGCTGGAGCCCTCAGCGCAGCTTCCCCGGCGGCGGAGGCTTCGCCGTCCGCGGGTCCTCAGGCCAGGCGTGCTTGGGGTACTTGCGGCACAGCTCACGCCGCAGCGCCGGATAATGCCGGTCCCAGAAGCCCGCGAGATCGGTCGTGACCTGGACGGGACGCTTGTTGGGCGCCAGCAGGTGCAGCACCACGAAGACCCGTCCGTTGACCACTGCCGGGCCTGTCGCCAGCCCGAAGAAATCCTGCAGGCGCGACTCGGCCCAGGGCGCTCGATCGGGCTCGTAGTGGATGAGCAGCTGGCGGCCTCCGGGAAGCTTCACGTGAGCAGGCGCGAGCCGGTCGAGCGAGGCACGCTGCACCCCTGTGAGCCGGGAGAGGAGCGCCTCGACCAGTGAGGCCTCGCGCAGCTCGGCGAAGCTGCGCCGCCCCTCGCACAGCGAGGTCAGCGCGCCCCGGACATCCTCCTCGGTCAAGACCGGGAAGCCGTCCTTGGGAGAGGCCTCGCTCACGAGCTTCACGCGGGCCAATAGCTGATCGATGGCGCCCTCTTCAGCGAACGCGCGGGGTCCCCGGGAGAGCGCCTCCTGGGCCAGCAGCGCGGCGGTCTGCTCGTTGTCGAAGCGCGCCAGGCGGCTCTCCTCGATCACCAGATCCTCGTAGAGCAGGCGCGAGAAGCCGTCCACGCGCTCGGCGGACGCGTTCCAGCTGACCTCGGTAACCTCGCGCACGCGGTCGGAGAAGAGGTCGAGCAGCCATTCGGGCTCGACGCGGCTGGCGACGCGCACCGTGGTCCCGCCGCGGGCGCCGGTCGTGCGCTCCTCGGCGTCGATGGCGACCAGGAAGGGCGCGTCGCGCACCACGCTCGTCTCGGCAAGGCGGGCCATCCCCGCCCCGCCACACAGGACGAGGGCGGCGCCGTCGGTCGAGCGCCGCCGGGCGACGCGATCGGGGTAGCCCGCCAGCAGCGCGATGAGGAGCGGCCGGTCGGGGTCGGGATCGGGCCTGGTCTCGACCCTGCGTAATGAGCGCGTGAGGCTGCGCTGGACGCGCTCGACGGCCTGGACGGCGCCCATGTCGAGCCCGAGCGAGCGCAGCGCCGCCGGGGCCAGCTCCTTGCGTTGGGCTTGGCGAAAGACCTCCAACGACTCGAGCACATCGGAGGGCCCGCTCACCCGCGCCTGCTTGGCATAGGGGCCGAAGGCCGCGCCCCGAGCCTCGAGGCGAATCTCGCGCTCGCCAAGCAGCGCGGCGATCACACATCCGTCAGCGCCCCGCCCACGAGATTCGGCCTCGAGGAGGACCCGCGCCTGCCTCGGGTGGACCGCGAGTTGGAGCATGCGTCGACCGAGCTCGGTGGGGCGACCTTGCGCGTCGATGGCGCCGAGGCGGGCAAGCAGGGTCTCGGCGGCCTCGAGCGCCGCAGCCGGCGGGTCCTCGAACCAGCCGAACCCGGAGAGATCGGCTACCCCGGAGCCATGCAAGGCGAGGCTGGTCTCGGCAAGGTCGAGCCGGCGGATCTCAGGGGCCTCGTACTCGTGCCGAGTGTCGAAGTCGTGGCGGGTATAGAGACGCAGGCAGCGTCCGGCGCGCACGCGGCCCGCGCGTCCGGCGCGCTGAACGGCCGAGGCCTTGGAGACCCGGGCGACCTTGAGGGTAGGCAGCCCCGACCAGGCCGAGTGGCCGGCGACGCGCGCAAGGCCGCTGTCGACGACCGCGACCACGCCCTCGATGGTGACAGAGGTCTCGGCGACGTTGGTAGAGAAGATGACCTTGCGCCGGTCCGCGGGCGAGACCGCGCGGTCCTGCTCGGCGGCTGGCAAGTCGCCGTGCAGGGCGACGAGCAGCAGGTTCTCCCTCTGGGCGATCGCCTCGCACGCCGTCTGGGCTTTGCGGATCTCGGCGGCGCCGGGGAGGAAGACCAGGACGTCGCCGTCGAGGCCCTCGTCGGCCAGGCGCCGGACGGCAGAGGCGACCTGCGTCTCGAGCGGACGCTGATCCGGGAGAGGGGCGTGCTCGATGGAGACCTCGAAGCGGCGACCCTCGACGTCGAGGCTGGGCACGTCGCCGAGGAAGGTCGCGACCGGCCCCGGGTCGAGCGTCGCGGACATGACCACGATCTTGAGGTCCGGGCGGCGGCCCTGCTGCAGGCGGCGCAGGAGGGCGAGGCACAGGTCGCCATCGAGGTGGCGCTCGTGGAACTCGTCGAGGACGACCAGTCCCACCTTGTCCAGGAGCGGCTCGGAGAGAAGGCGGCGGGTCAGGACACCCTCGGTCACGAAGCGCAGGCGGGTTCTCGGTCCGGCGATCTCCTCGAAGCGGACCTGGTACCCGACGCGCTCGCCCAGGCGCTCGCCGCGCTCTGCCGCGACCCTGCGGGCCGCAAGCCGAGCAGCCAGTCGCCGGGGCTGGAGGACGACGATCTCGCGGTCACCCGAGAGGCCCGCCTCGAGCACAGCCCAGGGGACACGGGTCGTCTTGCCCGCCCCAGGCTCGGCAGTGAGCACCAGCCCCGAGGCGGCATGGAGTCGCTCGACGATCTCCGGCAGGCGGGGATCGATGGGCAGCGGTGCGAGCATGGAGAAGGGTTGCAACGGGATGGATTGTTTGCGATGAGAGCCGCCGCGATGTTGCCGCGGCGAGGTTACGTGCGATGGATCTCTGCGTCGAGTTCAACTTCAGCGCCGGCCACAGCCTTCCCGACTACAATGGGCCCTGCTGCCGCTTCCACGGCCACAACTACAAGCTGGTGGTGACGGTGGGAGGCAAGCCGGATCCTAAGTCGGGGATGATCATCGACTTCGAGGAGCTCCGGCGCATCGTCACCGAAGAGGCCCTCAAGCCGGTCGATCATCAGAACCTCAACGACTTCCTGCCCAATCCCACGGCGGAGAACATCATCACCTTCCTGTGGGCGAAGCTAAGGATGTCGTTGCCGGGCCTGAAGGAGCTCAAGCTCTACGAGACGCCGGAGTACTGGATCGTCTATCGCGGGGACTGAGGGTTGCTACCGGTTTTCTTTCTCACCCATTCGCGCCTCCGACCTTCCGGCAGATGAGCACCTCGTACTCTCCCAGCGACGCGAAGCCGTAGTGCTCGTAGAGCCGGCGTGCCCGCGCGTTCGCACGGTGCACCTCGAGCTTCATCTGCAGGCCGCGCTCGCGCGCGTAGGCAAGGGCGTGCTCCAGCAGCCGCCGCGCAAGTCCCCTGCCCTGGTGCTGCGGCGCGACCGCCATGTGATGCAGGTACAACCGGCGACCGTCGCAGGTGAGCCAGCAGACCCCGACGATCTCCTCCCCGACCCGAACCGTCAGGAGCTTTCCACCGTGCCTCAGGGTGGCCTCCACCGAATCACAGCTGTCACCGCGCGCCGGGTTTCCCACGCCCGTCGCTTCCCAGATTCGGGCCACGGCCTCGAAGACCTGCGCGTCGAACGCTTCTGAGACCCGCGCTTCCATGCGGTTGACCTCCAGCTGGTCCGGCTCTTTGCAGAGCCCAGCCCGGGGACCGATGGGACCCATGGGACTTCTGGGACGGTCGGGATGCAGGCAAACGACTCGTCTTCACGGCTGCGCCGCGGCGCTGGGCTCAGGCGCGTCGACGATCAGCTCGAAGTCGGCGTAGTCCCCGTCCGCGACCGCTTCGGTCCCGTCGGCATCGGTGGTCACCCCTACGTACCGCAGGAATTCGCCCTCACAAGGCCCGAAGTGCTTGCGGTACAGCGCGCAGAGGTCGACCTCCTCGGAGCGCCACTCGCCCACCTTGTCGTCGGCGCGCAGGGCGATCTGCAGCAACCCCATCTGCTTGGTCCCCTCCTCACCCTTCTTGGCGAGCCAGGCGAGCTTGAACCCTTTGCCTCGCCTTACGAACGAAGGCTGCTTGATCACCACGTAGAGGGCCACACCGATGTCCTCCCAGGCATCAGACCCGACTGGCGGGTGCTGGTTGACACGCCAGCGCCAACGCAGCGCTCTGATCTTCTCCAGGGGGATCGGCTGCTCGACGAACGCCTTGCCGTAGTGGACGGGCTTGATGCGCCCCCGGGTCCGGTAGTCGTGGCGGGCGTTGAGGTGGCTCGACCCGCTCTGATCCCGCCGGACTTGGTGGATCTTGGCGATCTTCTCCGCCGACTCGCCCATCGGCGCGACCCAGTCCAGCTTCTCGGCGTCGAACTTCTCCAGCCACGCCACCCGACCGCCCGGCGAAGCCCGGACCGCCGCGGGAACTGCTCCCTGCAAGAGCACCGCGGTGACGGTCAGGCTCGCCAGCCTCGAAGCAACCATGGGCGATTTGTATCCCAGCTCCCCAGCGACGTCACCCTCCCGTCCCCGCTGTCTCGGCCTCGCCTTCGCTTCGTTTTCGAGGAGTTTTGGCCCCCTCCGCCCCCTCCCTCGAGAGGTCGCCCCCTCGATGGGCGGGCACCGGCGCTGCTGTTGTCTATTCCGTACCGTCCTGCTACCAACGAGGGCTCTTTTCAGAGCGGCGGCCCGCCCGGCCTGCCGCGAGGCGACCGACCATGAACGCTTCCCGCTTCTCGCTCGGCATCGACGTCGGCTCGACGAACGTGAAGGCCTGCCTGCTCAAGGACGGCCAAGAAGAATGGTCGGCAGTGCGCGCCCACGACGGCAACCTCAAGGCGGCCGTCCATGCCCTCCTCGCCAAGCACGAGCTACCACCAGGCGTGCCCACCCTGGTCACTGGCCAGGAGAGCCGGCGGGCCTTCCGCATCGCCTCTGTCATCGCCCCGGTGGCGATCGAACGGGCCCTGGGCGAGCTGGGCCTCGACGCGGGGGCCGTGGTCTCGGTCGGCGGCGAGGACCTGGTCGTCTACACCATGGATGGCTCGCGGCACATCGTCTCCACCTTCGCAGGCAACAAGTGCGCTTCGGGGACCGGCGAGTTCTTCGCGCAGCAGCTCAAGCGCATGAACCTCAAGCTCGACTCGGTCCTCCTGCCCGAGACCGCCAACGCCCAGGTGTGCCGGCTTTCGGCGCGCTGCTCGGTGTTCATGAAGAGCGACTGCACCCACAAGCTCAACAAGGGCGAGGCCAACAAGCACGACATCGTCCTGTCGCTCTCCAACGTGATGGCCAAGAAGGTCCTCGAGTTTCTGGCCAAGGCGCACATCGAGAGCGGTCGCGTGCTGCTGGTAGGCGGGGCCACCCGCAACCCGCAGCTCGTCAAGTTCGTGCGCGAGGGCCTGCCCACGGTGGAGATCGTGGTCCCCGAGCAGGCGAGCTATCTGGAAGCCTTCGGCGCGGCATACCTGGCAGCCGAGCAGGGCCAGCCGCTCCCCGCTCTCGAGGACCTGCTCGGCGAGGCCCAGATCATCTACAACCGTGAGCGGCCGCTCGCCCAGGCCGAGAAGCTGGTCACCTTCGTCCCACCGCGGCGCGCCCCGGTGAAGGCCGGCCAGCGCTACGTGCTCGGCGTGGACGGCGGGTCGACGACGACCAAGGTCGCTCTGATCGACATGGAGACCCGGGAGATCGTCGCCGCCCACTACGGCCGGACCCTGGGCGATCCCGTGGCGGCGCTCAAGAGCTGCCTGCAAGTCGTGCGCGACCAGGTGCGCGAGGCGCTGGGCCCAAAGGCCCGGCCCGACATCCGCCTCGTGGCCACCACCGGCTCCTCGCGCGAGCTGTTGGGCGTGTTCTGCCAGACCTCGGGCATCTACAACGAGATCATCGCCCACACCGTGGGCACGACCTTCTACGACAAGGACATCGACACCGTCTTCGAGATCGGCGGCCAGGACGCCAAGTACGTCCACCTGCGCAACCGCGTCCCGGTGGACTACGCCATGAACGAGGCCTGCTCGGCGGGCACCGGCTCCTTCCTCGAGGAGTCCGCGGCGGGTGACCTCGACATCCACAAGGCCGAGGAGATCGGCCCCATCGCGCTGCAGGCCACCGCCCCGCTCAAGTTCGGCGAGCACTGCTCGGCCTTCATCAACTCCGACATCCGCAAGGCCATCCAGCAGGGCGCCACCAAGCCCGACATCACCGCCGGCCTGGTCCTCTCCATCGTCTCCAACTACCTCAACCGCGTGGTGGGCAACCGCCGGGTGGGCGAGCACATCGTGCTGCAGGGCGGGGTGGCCAAGAACCCGGCGGTGCCGCTGGCCTTCGCCCTGCTGCTCAACAAGAAGGTGATCGTCCCGCCCGAGCCCGAGCTGATGGGCTGCTTCGGCGTGGGGCTCTTGGCTCTGGAGAAGCGGGCCGAGGGCGCCCTCGAGGAGCAGGGCTACCAGATCGACGAGCTCATCGAGCGGCAGATCGTCTACGAGAAGGAATACCGCTGCAAGGCGTGCGACAACGATTGCCCCATCCGCATCCTCAAGGTCAACCAGAGCCGCTACCACTTCGGCGGCCGTTGCAACAAGTACGCGAACCTGCGCCGCAAGCCAGTGGACACCAGCCACACCACCGACTTCGTGGAGGTGCGCCGGCAGCTCTACTTCGAGAAGTACGCCCCGTCGCCGGAGGAGCTCGCGCGCGGCGGCGTTACGGTGGGCGTGCCCCTGGCCTTCAGCGTCCACTCGCTCTGGCCGCTCTACTCCAACTTCTTCCACGCCCTGGGCGCGAAGGTGCTGGTCGTGGACCGGATGGACGAGAAGGGCGCGGCCCGCTGCGAGTCGAGCTTCTGCTACCCCGCGGAGATCGCCCACGCGATGACCGCCAGCCTGCTCGAGACGAAGGCCGACTACTACTTCCTGCCGCACTTCAAGGCCATGCCCTCCTACGAGAAGGAGAGCCAGGCCTGCCTGTGCCCCATCATGCAGGGCGAGCCGTACTACCTGCGCACCGCCTTCCGCATCGACGACCGCAAGATCCTGCGGCCGCTGGTGGACTTCACCCAGGGCTTCGCCCAGGGCCGCGAGCCGATGCTCCAGGCCGCCGTGCAGATGGGCTTCTCGCGCGGCGCCGCCGAGCACGCCTTCAGCCTCGCCGTCGAGCGCCAGGAGTCGTGCTACCGGGAAGGCCGCCGGCTGGGCAAGAAGATCCTCGAGGAGTCCAAAGAGAGCGAGCGCCCGGTGATCGTCCTGTGCGGGCGGCCCTACAACGCCTTCGCCGACGAGGCGAACATGGGCATCCCGCGCAAGTTCATCACGCGCGGCTACACGGTGGTGCCCTACGACTTCCTGCCCGTACATGACGAGGAGATCTTCCCGAACATGTACTGGTACTACGGCCAGCAGGACCTCAAGGCCGCCACCGTGGCCAAGCACGAGAAGAACCTCTTCGCCTGCTATGTCACCAACTTCAGCTGCGCGCCGGACAGCTTCATCCTCCACTTCCTGCGCTGGGTCTCGAACACCAAGCCCTTCCTGGTGCTGGAGCTCGACTCTCACACCGCCGACGCCGGCGTGGACACCCGCATCGAGGCCTTCCTGGACATCATCGAGGGCTATCGAAGGGCCCAGGTGAAGGAAGAGCCGATGATGGTCGAGCGCGACTGGGACGTGCGCATCGAGGGCAAGGAAGCCTTCGTGGTGCACCGCACCACTCGCGAGCAGGTTCCCATCAAGAGCGAGCGCGTGCTCCTCTTGTGGCCTTCGATGGGCAACTTCGCCACCGACATGGTGGTGGGCACCGCCAATGCCTCGGGCATCCCCTCGGTGGCCCTGCGGCCCGCCGACATCACCACCGCCCAGCGGGCGCGAGCGGTGGCCAGCGGCAAGGAGTGCATCCCCGCGCTGCTGGTGCTCGGCGCCTTCCTCGAGTACTTCGCCGAGAACCCGATCGACCGCGAGAAGATCTACCTCCTCTTCATGCCGCTCACGACCGGGCCCTGCCGCACCGGCCAATACGCGATCTTCTACCAGAACCTCTTCCAGGAGCTGGGCTACAAGAACGTCGTCGTCCTCTCGCTCAATTGCGACAACAGCTACTCCGAGCTCGGGCCCGACGCCAACAAGCGCGCTTGGTGGGCGTTCGTCCTCGCCGACTACATGCGCGACATCGATCTCGCGCTGCGGGCCTTGGCCGTGGACAAGGCCCAGGCCAAGCGGGTGATGGAGGAGATCGGCAAGGAGATGGTCGCGGCAGTGGCCGTCGGCCCCGCCGAGCTCGCCAAGCGCCTGGACGGTTGGGGCGAGCGGCTCGCGCGCATCCCAGTCAGGAAGCCGCTCTCCCAGGCGCGCAAGGTGCTGATCGTCGGCGAGATCTTCGTGCGCCGCGACGACTTCTCGGTCGACCCGCTGCTCGACCAGCTCACCGAGCGCGAGATCGTCCCCAAGATCGCCGGCTTCGCGGAGTGGGTGCACTACCTCGACTACGAGCAGGTGCGAAAGCTCAAGAAGAACCTCGCCGCGCTTCCCTGGGGCCGCCGGCTCCTCGCTGCCGACCTGCGCAAGCTGGCACTGCTCAAGGCGGAGATGCTCTGGAAGAAGCACGTCGAGCACAAGATCCACAAGGCGCTCGACAAGAGCCGGCTCATCCCCGAGCTCGAGGAGGACATGTCCTTCATCATGTCCCGCGCCGACGAGTTCACCACCCCCGAGCTCGAGAGCGAGGCCACCCTGTCACCGGTCTCGGCCGCCACCGCGGTGGAGCAGGGCTGGGACGGCGTGGCCGTCATCGCCCCCTTCGCCTGCCTGCCGGGGCGGCTCATCGAGGCGCTCTACGCGCCCTGGTCGCGCGAGCGGGGCATCCCCGTCATCTCCCTGGAGAACGACGGCAACCCCTACCCGCCCAACGTCATCAGCCGCATCGAGATCTTCGCCCACAACGTCAGCCGCGGCATGCGCGGCCACTCCCCCTCCCCGAAGCTCTCCGTCCCGCCCCCGCAGCCCGCCGCGCTGGACCAGCTCGCCCTGGTCGCCGTCAACGGCAACGGTCACGGGAACGGGAACACCAAGAGACGGGAGGCGGCAGCTGGCAACGGCGCCATCGGACCGGACGCGGGCGTCCCGGTCGGAATCGCGGATCCCAAGCGCAACGAGGTGCGGTAGGCGACGTCGCGACTTTTGCTCACTCAGCAGCCGGCGAGGGTGCCCCAAGGCATCCTGCCGCCAGGCGCTGCCGCGGGAGACAGGTCGGAGGCTCCTTGGCGCTCCTCGCGCCCTTCAGGAGCCGTGTTTCCTCTCGGTGACCGCCTGCCCCGATTGCTCCGGGTCCAGCTCTAGGTTCTCGAGCAGCTTCGCGGCCACGCCGGCGCCATCCTCGTCGGCGACCTTGGCCCCCAGCTCCGCCGCGCGGTGCCGGAGCGCCTCGGAAGTCGTCGCCTCGCGGATCAGGGCGGCCAGCTTCTCCGGGGTGGCCTTCCAGAAGCCCAGCGGCTTGGGCGCCGAGCCGGCGCGGTGCAGCAGGTTGCCCCACAGGCGCTGCTCGAAGATGAAGGGCAGGACGACGCCCGGGACCCCGCCGCGCAGGGCGGCGTGAGTAGTGCCCGCCCCGCCGTGCAACACCATCGCCGAGCAGTGCCGCAGCAGTCGGTGATGAGGCGCCCAGCGCAGCCAGAAGAGATCGCCGTCCCGGCCCTCCTCGGCTCCCGCACCTCCGACCTTGGTCTGCACGATGGCCCGGACGCCGGCCTGCCGGAGGGCGCTGGTGACAAGGTCCCGGGCGCGCTCGGGAGCGAGGTGCTCCATCGTGCCCAAGGAGACGAGGATGGGCTTCTCCCCCGCCTCGAGGAACTCGCGCAGCGCCGGCGTCGGCTGCCAGGGTGCCGCCGCCTCGGGCATCCCGAAGTGGCCGCACAACACGCTTCGCGAGCCCCAGTCGGCGGGATGCGTGAAGAGCGCGGGGCTGGTGCCGATGAGGTTGAGCCGCTCCGACATGTTCACGTCGGTCAACGCGTGGCGGACCCGGGGCAGCCCCTTGCTGGCATAGAACTTCGCCGCCGGCTTGAGGAAAGCCATGTCGATGAGCTTGCCGACCAGCGCCCAGCTCACCGGGTGGAGCCAGCGCCAGGAAGGAAAGCCCTCTGGCGGCATCTCCCGCGAGGGGATCAGCCCGGGGTAGTAGTGGACGCAGGCGAAGGGCGTTCCAGTCTTGAGGCAGGCCGCCTTGACGTAGAAGGAGGAGAAGAGCCCGAGGACGACATCGCTCCTCCCGCACAACTCCAGCGCCGCCGCGTACATCTGCTCGAGGTAGGGGTAGAACGCCTGGTCCATGAGCGCCACGGACACCTTCGCCGGGTCCTTGCTCTGGGACGCCTGGCAGATACCCCGCAGCGAGTACGCCATCTGCTCCGGCACCATCTGCAGCTGCACGTCGTGCTCGCGGCACTCCGGGGCGTAGTCCATCTCGTCCACCCGGGACAGGACCAGCCGCACCTCGTGGCCCCGGCGGCGTAGCCTCACCCCCAGAGCGAGCAGTGGACGCAGGTCGCCTTCCGAGCCCCAACCCTGGATGCCGATACGCATGAGGGAGCCTCCTGCCGAGAGGTGCGATGGTGGACCCGGCTACCGCGCGGGCGAGCGCAGCGAGCGGGGTTTCCTCTCGCCCTTGGTCTGACTCTGCGGCTCATCGACGAGCATCCGCAGCACCCGGCGCGCCTTGAGGATGATGTCGCGCCGAATCGCGGCGGGGTCGTTCGACTGCACGCGTCCGGCGATGGCCTTGCACAGGGCGCCATGAAGATAGGTGTGGAAGAGGTCGGCGACCTCGAGGGACTGGGCCAGCGAGAGCGTCACCGGCGAGACCAAGGAGAGCTGCTCGAGGAGCACCTCCCCAGCCCGCGCCAGAAGGGGGAGGACCGGCTCGGGAGTGGGGCCCTCCAGCGCCTCGAGCCAGATGGCGCGATACCAACCGGGGTGCTCGAGCGCGAAGTCGACCTGGGTGCCGATGAAGTGCTCGAAGGCCGCCTCGCGGCCGCCGACGCGCTCTTGGGGGCGCAGCGAGTACTGGATCTGCCTCTCGAGCGCCGCGGCCACTGCCTGCCACAGCAGGTCGGGGAGGCTGTCGAAGTAGTTGTAGGTGTTCGTGTGCGCGCACCCCAGCGTGCGCGACACCTGGCGCAGGTTGAGGCCGTGGAGGCCGCCGGCCCGGTCGATCTGCACCAGCGCCTCGTCGACGTAGCGCTGGGCCATCGCCTTGTCGACTTTGCCTGGACGCTTTCCGGGCGAACTCATGACCACCGGTAACTACCAGTGGTCACTCGCCGGCGTCAAGCGCCTCCCCTACCCCTCCATCACCTGGCGCACCAGGTCGGCGAGCTCGTCGACCCCGTAGGGCTTCTGGGCGAACGCATCGCACGCCGCGCTGGCGACCTCGTCGAGGCTGTACCCGCTCGACAGGATGGCCTTCACCGCAGGCTTGAGCGCGCGGATCTCGCGCAGCGCCTCCGGCCCGGTCTTGTTGGGCATCTGCACGTCGAGCAGCACCAGCGCGATGCGGTCGGCGTGAGCGCGGAAGGTCTGCACCGCCTCGTCTCCATCGCAGGCCAGCAGCACCTCGAAGCCCATGCGAACCAGGATGCCGCGGGCTGCCGAGCGCACGATGGGCTCGTCGTCCGCCACCAGGACCACCCCGCTGCCACGCCAGAGCGAAGTCTCGGGGGCCTTCAGGGCGGGCGCGACGGTCCCCGGATCCACCGGGAGCAGGACGCGGAAGACGCTGCCCGTGCCGACCTCGCTCTCGACCTGGACCGCTCCGCGGTGGGCCCGGGCGATGCCCAACACCGCGGGCAACCCGAGCCCGCGACCTGGCAGCTTGGTGCTGTAGAAGGGCTCGAAGACCCTCGCCACCACCTCGGGGGTCATCCCCGCTCCGGTGTCCTCGACCTCCACCCACACGTAGTCGCCCGCCGGCAGCTCCTCGCCGCCGGGCAGCGAAGCCAGGAACGCCCGATCGCAGTGCCGGGTCCCGGTGCCGATGGCGATGACTCCGGGGTTGTCGCCCTCGGCATCGGTGGCATTGCCGACCAGATGGAGCACCAGCTGGCGCACCTGCGCGGGGTCGGCCACGACCGCCGGCAGCCCCTTGGCGAAGCGGCACTTGAGCAGGCGCTTCTTGGAGATGGAGATCTCCAGCAGCCGGGCCATCTCCTCCACCAGCGCCGAGAGATTGACCCGCTCACGCCTGCCGAGCTCCCGGCCGGTATAGGTCAACAGCTGGCGGGTGAGGTCGCGGGCGGTCCGCGCGGCCAGCTCGATCTGCCGCAAGTGCTCGCGCGCCAGCGAGTCCTTGGGCAGCTCGGCAGCGCAAAGACCTGCCCGGGCCAGCACGCCCACCAGCAGGTCGTTGAAGCCGTGGGCCACTCCCCCTGCCAGCACGCCGAGGCTCTCCAGCTTCTGCCGCTGCAGGACCTGCTCCTCGAGCTTGCGCCGCTCCTGCTCCGCGCGCGCTCGGCTCAACGACACCGCTCCGAGGTTGGCCAGGACATGGAGAAGCTCCTTGCTCGGCGCGGCCTGACCGGGGCCAAAGGCCACGAGCGCAGTGCCGACCGACTCTCCACCGTGCCGGAGCAGGAGTCGAAACGAGTCCCCCGTCCCCGCCACTTTCTCGAGCACCTGGGCCGCGGCGCCCGCAACCACTCCGAAGCCCAGATTCCCGGCCGCGCTGGGCCCCTCTACCTCGGCCCCGGATTGGCGACAGAGCGCCTCGTCCACCGGCAGCCTCGTCCCCACCAGGCTCCTGCCGACAGACTTCTGGGCTTCCTCGAGGACGCCCTCCGCGACCGCCAGATGCTTCACGATCAGCTCGCTCGCGGCGGCGTCGAGGCTGGAGACGATCACGGCCCTCGCACAGAGGATGTCGCGCAGCTTGACGCAGAAGAGCTCGAACAGGTCGGTGCCCACAGGCGCCGCGGCGAGCCCGACGGCGATGGCGTTCACGTGCCGAAGCGCCTCGGATTTGCGCTCACGCTCCAGGACGTCGTTGAGCACCGCCACCACGCCCACGGGCCGACCCGCCGCGTCGCGGCGCAGCGCCAGCGACAGGTCCGTCGTGCGCTCGGGCCCACCCGGCAGTCGTACGACGCACTCGAACGTGGAGGACGGGCCGCCCTGGACGATCTGCAAGAGCCGGGCGCAAAACCCCGACGGATCAGCCACGAGCTCGTCAGCCCGCCTACCGATGAGAGGCCCCTTGTCGCAGAGCCCCAGGTTCACCCATGCAGCGCGATTACAGTCGAGGATGCGCCCCTCGAGATCGCCGAGGACGATGGGGCTGTGCGAGGCCTCGAAAGCTCCATGGAAGAGGTCGCGCTCGGCGACGATCTCAGCCACGCTCGGATCGGGGTGGTCAGCCATGGCGAGGGTGCTTCCTCCTCAGCTCCAGCGGAACAGCTTCAGCCCAATGACGAACGTGGCGACCGCCGTCCCGGCGAGCAGAAGGACCTGCGGCGCCACCGCTTGGACACCTGCTCCCTCGTTCATCACGGCGCGCATCCCGTCGAGCAGCGCCGTGAGGGGGAGCAGGCGGATCAAGGGCTGCACCGCCTCCGGGAAGCGCGCGTAGGAGAAGAATACCCCCGACAGCAGAAACATCGGCATTTGGATGAGGTTGATAAGCCCGGTCACCGTCTCGGTGTTGCGGGCGCGGGAGGCGATGAGCATCGCAACCCCCGAGAACGCCAGCGCCCCCAGCAGCACCAGGAGCGCGAGCAGTAGGACCGAGCCACGCACCGCCACGCCGAACACAGCCCAGGCAAAGACGAGCAGAACCGGCAGCTCCACCGCCAGGAAGAGCATGCGCATCAGCACGAAGCTCAGGAGGAAATGGCTGCGCCGCATGGGCGTGGAGATCATCCGCTTGAGGAGCCGCCGGGTTCGGGTCTCGACGATGACGTAGCCGATGCCCCACATGCCCGCCGACATGACGTTGCTGCCGATCAGCCCTGGAACGACGAAGTCGACATAGCGCGATCCCTGCTCGCTGACGTGCTTCTCGGCGGTGGGAGTGGCGTCCTGCCGGCCCTCGGCGCGCTGCAGGGCGTCGTCGACCACCGCTCGGGCCAGGCGGCTCTCGGGGCTCTGCGGGTCGAAGGCGTAGGTCCGCGGGCTGCCGGGGACGACCAGCAGCGCCGCCTTGCCGGTGTTCAGCTCCCGCTGCGCCTCGTCGTGGGGCAGCAGGCGCGAGGAGACCCCCGTCGCCGCCGCCAGGGCCTGCTGCGCCGCCGGGGCCCCCTCGCCCTGCTCCACCACCACCGCCACCGGCTCGGGGGGCCGGCTGCGGAAGGCGATTCCCAGGGCGATGGTGAGGATGATGGGGAAGCCGAAGCTCCAGAAGATCGTCGACGGCTCGCGAAACGCGGTCCGCAGGCGGGCGAGGGTGAGCAGGTAGAGCGGGTGCCTAGTCACGGAGAGTGCGTCCAGTGAGGGTGACGAAGACGTCCTCGAGGGTAGCGGAGTGGGTGCTCAAGCGCTGCAGCGGAGCCTGGCGCGCTTCGAGGAAGGCGAGCAAGGCCGGTACGGCGACGTGGACGCGCTCCACGGTGAGCGCCCAGCCGTCGGCGACCCGGCGGACCTGCTCCACCCCCGCCAGGGCGCGCAGCTCGGCCGCCTCCAGCGCCGCGGGGCTGGCGAACTCCACGATCTCGTGGCCCAC
>JACRCT010001261.1 GCA_016218885.1 Deltaproteobacteria bacterium
CTGGTTCTTGACGAACTCGAGGTTCTCGCTGAGCAGCTGGGCACGCTCGCGGCGCAACGCGACCCGCTCCAGGGCCCGCGAGACGCGCTGCACCAGCTCACCCTCGTCGACCGGCTTGAGCAGGAAGTCGGAGGCCCCCGCGCGCAAGGCGGCCACCGCGGCCCCGACGTCGGAGCGCTGCGTGACGAGGATGACCTCCTGCTCGTTGGCGATGCGCCTCACCTCGGCAGCCAGGGCCAGGCCGTCGAGGTCGGGCATCAGGACGTCGGCGAGGACGAGGTCGAAGGAGCCCGCTTCGAAGTGCCGTAGCGCGTCGCGACCGCTCTGGGCGGAGACGACCTCGAAGCCCTGGCTCTCGAGCTTGCCGGCCAGGGACTCACGGAACGGCCGGTCGTCATCTGCAACGAGGATTCGGGCGGGCATGGCAGGGTCGAGCGAGGGCTGACGGTAGCCGGGAAGGTGGCTCGTATCAAGCTCGGGTTGGCTCGCTCCAGGCTCCCCGCTCACTGCCCCAGGATCTTCCGCACCTTCGCCTTGTCCCCCTCGAAGTCGAAGTGTGAGTAGAGATGGAAGGCGTTCTGGAGATCGAGGATCCGCGGCCTCGTGACCTCCACCACCTGCACCTTGCCGCTCGAGAAGTCCATCAGGTCCACCAGCTGGCCGACCTGGCTCACGGTGAAGTGGGCCGAGGTCGCCGCCGTCTGCAGCACGCTCATCTTCTGATTCTCGAAGCTCTCGCTGGAGATGGCGCTCTTGAGCGCCGCGAAGTCCCCGTCCGCCATGGCGATGGGGCCGGGAGGGGGCAGCGGACGGTCGTGGTGATGACGCTCCCGGTCATGGCGGTCGTGGCGGTCGTGACGATCGCGGCGGTCGTCGCGGTCCTCGCGAACGATGACCTGCGGCGGGGGCTCGGGGACGATCAGCGAGAGCGAGCCGGTGCTGCGCCGCTTGGCCGAGAGCTTCTTCTCCCAGACCCTGCCGTCCGCCAGCTTGATGAGGAAGCGGTAGAAGGTGTCGGGCGCAGCATTGAAGGTGGTGGGAACGTCGTCCTCGTGAACGAGCCGCTTCCCGTTCCAGACCTGCAGCTGCGCGCCCTCCGGAGAGAGCACCTTCATCAGCGTCGCTCCGTCCGGGTTCTTTTCGTACACCAGCTTGTAGGACTCGGCGGGAATCGCCATCCCGACCGCGGCGGTGGTCGTGGTGGTCACCGTGTCGCGCTCACGCACCCGCACGTTCATGCCGGTGCCACCCAACTGGATATCGACGTCCTCGGCCCGGGCAGGTGAGGCGACGAGCAGCGCGAGGGCGAGTAGAGCGGTGCGCTTCATGGCTTGAGTGACCTCGTTGTGGTTGTCCGCGGCCTGCTGTGATGACCCCTGACCCCTCCGGAATGTGCAAGAGACTCAGATCTCTCCCTCGAAGACCCGCCGAGCCGGTCCGCGCATCCATACCCGGGACAGGTCGGCCTCCACGCGAACCTGCAGCTCGCCTCCCTTGAGGCGAACCGGTCTCTCCTCGCCTCCCGGCAGGCGTGCTTCGAGTACCGCCGCGACCATCGCTGCGCAGGCGCCGGTCCCGCATGCCTCGGTGAGCCCCGCTCCGCGCTCCCAGACCGTCACTGCCAGCCCATCTCCCAGCCGCTGGGCGAACTCCACATTGGTCCGTTCCGGAAACAAGGGGTGGCGCTCGAGCACGGGCCCGAGGGTTCCCGGTGCGTCTGCCTCGACGACATCGAAGAGGACGAGGTGCGGGTTTCCCATGGAGATCGCGGTGGCCTTGATAGTGGCACCTGGGACCGAAAGCTCCTGCTGGAGGAAGCGCTGGCCGGGGCTGACCCTCATGGGAATGCGCGCGGCCTCGAGCTCAGGCCGGCCCATGTCCACGATGACCTCCTCCACCTTCCCCGCATGGCGCATCAAGCGGCACGACCGCAGCCCGGCGTCGGTGTCGATGGACAGCTCGTCTGCGACCAGCCCTCTCTGGTCGGCCAGGTACTTGGCTACGCAGCGGATGCCGTTGCCGCACATCTGGGCGACGCTTCCGTCGGCGTTGGTGACATGCATCCGCGCCGCCCCGCCACCCCGGGCCGGCAGCAGCGTCAGCACGCCGTCGGCGCCGATTCCCCTGCGCCGCTCGCACAGCCGCACGGCTTCCTCGGGCAGGATCGGCTCTCCGCCCTCAAGGCGGTCGACCAGCACGAAGTCGTTGCCGAGGCCGTGGTACTTGGCGAAGCGCACCGGCGAAATCTAGCACGGGCCCGGTGCTCTAGAAGCGCCCCACCAGCCCCACGCTCCCCCCCACCGACCCATCGGGCAGGAGCACGGGCGCCGCGTAGTGGGCAACTTCGAGGCTGGCCTCGCCCCGCTCCATGCGATTGGCCAGGGCCTTGGCTTGCCCAAAGGAGACGAAGTCGTCGATGGACAGGAAGAGGAAGCTGAGCGCGGCCAGGCCGCCGGTGGCGACGATCAGCCCATCGGGCGGCGTCACGTCCAACGCTCCCACGACCGTCAGCCCCAAGCCGCTGGCGATGGCAAAGCCGTAGAAGAGCCAGGCGAAGACGCGCAGCGGCACGACTCCATGCAGGTCGGTCCCACGGCGTGCCGATGAACCGCCCGAGGCGGTGACCGGGCACATGATGATGGTCAGCAGCAGCGCGGTCGCGCCCAGGGGCATGGAGGGCACCAGCTCCCCCTTCGTCGTCTCGGAGGCGCTGGCGAGGCCGAGCACGATCCCGCCGAACACCAGCCCGGTGATCCCCGCGCCGAGTGCCCACCCTGCCTTCGGCGGCTTGCGACCCAGCCGCGGCTCGTTGAGGCGTCCGGGCTGCTGAAGCGGCTGCGTGGCCGCGGGCGGGGCTGGCATCGGCTGCACGTTGACCTGCAGCTGGATCGGGGGCGGA
>JACRCT010001262.1 GCA_016218885.1 Deltaproteobacteria bacterium
GCGCGCCGTCGCCCTGCAGCGCCATGACCGAAGCGGCGTTCATGCACGCCGCCCTCGGCGAGCTGGCCCCCACCAACACCAGCGAGAGCTTCTGGCCGCTGCTGGAAGGGCACACCTGCGACGGGAGGCTCATGGCCAAGATCCGCTCCGGCAAGCCCATCACCCCGACCCAGGCCTTCGGCGCGCTGGGCGATACGCCGCAGCTCTTGGAGAAGATGTTCCCCTCGGCCCCCTGACGACCCTTGAGCGCGTGAGCCCGGCCGCTCGGCAGGCCGTTTGGGCATCGGCACGAGTGGCGCCGTCTTCCATGCCGGAGAGCTGAGCAGGCGCGCCCCTGCACCGGCGCTCGGTCACCCGACCGTGCCCTGGCCACCCGCGCACGGGCGCTACATGAACTGGGCGCCAGCCCACGCCCGGCCCAAGGGTCCGGGCGGCACCTGCGAGGGAGGAGCGATGACGACGAACGCCAGGCGGGCGTTGTTGATCGGGAGCCTGGCGCTCGCCGCGCTCGTGGCGGCCTGCGACACCGCCACGAACGAAGGAGGGGGTGGAGGTGGCGGAGCTCCAGACGCCGGCGCTCCCGATGCCGGTCTGGTCGACGCTGGCGAGCTTGACGGCGGTTTGCCCGACTCGGGCAGCAGGCCCGATGCTGGCTTGCCCGGCTCCCCCGATACGGGCCTGGGCCCCTTCGTCATCGTCATCCGGGACTTCACCTTCATCCCCACCAACCTGGTGGTGCCACCCGGAGCCTTCATCATCGTGAAGAACGAGGACGGGGTGCCCCACAGCGCCACCAGCCAATCGGCGTCCGGGCAGTTCCTTCCCGGCCCCGTGGATGGCATCGCCTTCGATACCGGGATCTTTCTCGACGAGGCGCGCTTCTCCATCCCACTCAGCGCCCTGAAGGGAACGCGGATCCCCTACTTCTGCAGGGTGCAGCTGGGGGCCATGCGCAACGACCCGGTGATCAGCGTCGAATAGCGCCGCCTGGCCCCGTCCCTACTTCTTGGCCTTGCAGCCCTTGGTCAGGGTGTACTCGTAGGTGCCCAGCTCGTCGCGCCAGTACTCGCCCTCGTAGGGCCAGTAGACGCGCTCGTCGTTGACGGCGGTGGTGACGTTATAGGCGCTGAGCTCTTCCTTCTTCACCGTGCCCTCGCGCATCAGGGTCTCGAGGACCTCCTTCTCCCTGGTGGAGGTCTCGAACTTGATGCGCAGCGCGTTGCCCAAGAGCTCCTTGAGCTGCCCCAGCTCGTACTCGAGCTTGGCCTTGGCCAGCAGGCCCGCGCGGTTGATGAGCTGCTGGCGCTCGCCCTTGAGCCCCTCGCCCAGACCCTTGGACAGATCGGAGTAGCGGAACAGGTCACGAGCCTCGCCGATGGTGTCCATCTCGCGCTCCACCTCGAGGATGGAGTCGTTGACGAGCTTGAGGTCCTTGTCGGTCAGGGCCAGCTTGAGGATGCGCTCGAGCAGGAGGGTCGAGCCCTTGCCGCCCTCTTTGTTGCGCTTCTGGATCTCCGCCAGGATGTCGTAGTAGCGCTGCGCGTCGCTGGTCTGGCTGGTGATCTTCTCCAGCTCGTTGTGGACCGGCATGTAGGTCTCCTCGAACTCCTCGAGGATGGCGCGAGCCTCGCGATAGCGGCAGTTCTCGAAGTAGACCACCGCCTTGAGGATCAGCGCCTCGGGGAAGTACTCGTCCTTGAAGAAGGGCGCCGAGAGGGTGATCAGGTTGCCCAGGGCGCGCTCGTAGTTGCCGATGCGAAAGTGGGCCCAGCTCTCCTCGAAGAGCGCCTCCAGCCACTGGTCCGAGCCGGGCTGCACCTTGTCGTAATAGAAGATGGCGAAGCGGTTCTGGCGGTGCCCGTAGTGGGTACGGGCCAGCTGCATGAAGGCCAGCTCACGCAGGCGGATGTCGGCGTTGGAGTTCACGCGCGGGTTGTTGGCGCGCACCACTTCCTTGAACGACTCCAGGCTGGGGGCGAAGTTGCCGTCCTTGAAGAAGATGGTCCCCTCCAGGTACTTGGCCTTGGCGTAGAACGGGTCGCTCTTGGGGACCGCCACCAGGAGCTTGCGGGCCTCCTCGAAGCTCTTCTTCGCCTCGTCCGCCTGCCCCACCTCGTCCAGCGCCTTGCCGCGGGCGAAGTGATAGCGCGACAGGAGGTAGCGGAACTCCGCGCGGAAGCGCTCCGGGAACTCCTGGTTCGCCCACTTGGCGACCTCGTCGAGCACGATCTGCTCGTTCACCGTCTTGTGGGCGATGAAGAACAGCCACTCCAGGCCGCTCTTGAAGAACTTGTTGGACGGGCCCTTGGACAGCAGCGCTTTGAAGTGGTTGAGGGACGAGTGGTACAGCTTGAGCCGGTAGAGCGTCTTGGCCAGGTTGTACTGCGCCTCGTCGTGCAGGCCGACCATCTTCGGGTCGTTGAGCACCTCCGAGAATGCCAGTGACGCCGTCTCGTAGCTCTCCTCCTTGAAGAGCTTGATCGCCGCGTCCAGGCGCTGCCGCTCGGCGCTCTTGCCCGATACGTCGACCGCATCGAAGCTCATCACCGGAGCCGGGCCGGCCTTCTTCGGCGGCTCGGGTGGCTTGGCCGGCGCCGCGCCGGTCGACGAGGGGTCGCCCCCGCCGTTGGGCTTGTTCAGGTCCAGCCCCTCGAAACCCATGCCCGAGCTGGTGCCCGGCTTTCCCGGGTCGGTGGCGGGAGCGGTCGTCGTCGAGGTCCCCGACTTGGCCGGGTCGGGGGCCGGAGTGGGGGCCGGGGTGTCGTCCACGCTCTTCTTGGGCGACTTCTTCTTCGCGGACTCGCCGACGGGCTTCTTCTTCGTCGACTTCTTCTTGCTCGAGTCGTCCCCGGACAGATCCAGCCCGTCGAAGTTGATCTGGGCCGAGGAGAGCCGGGGGACGAGGAGAGCGACGGTGACGGCGGCGGTAAGGAGAGCTTGGCGCATGGTCGGATCTCGAAGGCGACGGGCGCCTTATTCCTTGGAGCCACCGAGGAAGAACGACACTCCGATATCGAGCATCAGCTGGTTCTCGACCTTGCTGTCCGAGTCGCTCAGCTGGACGGTCTTGCCGCTGTAGATGTAGTCGCGCAGCTCGACCCTCAGGGTGACGCTGGGAGTGATGAAGAAGCGTTGACCCAATCCGAGGTGCCCGCCCACGGTGAAGGTACCTTGTCCGACCGGGGCCGCGTAGTTCACCAGGTCGATGCCGCCGACCACCGCGATGTCGAAGTGCAGCACCTTCTCGGCGATCACGTTCACCTTGCCGTAGATGGGAGAGAAGCCCAGCTCCAGGCCGGCCAGCATCGAGACCTTGCCGGGGACGTTCTGCAGGTCGTCCATCTCCGGGGACCTGCAGCCATCCGACCTGCACACCGAGACCGCTCCTCCGGGAGTCGCCAGCGCATAGGCGCCGTGCAGGCCCACCGAGATGCTCTCGGCGAGGTGGTAGTTGAGCTTGAGGCCGAAGGCGTACTTCTGGAAGAAGGCGTCGCCCAGGGAGAACCCCACGTTGGGGGTGATCTCGAAGCGGCCCGACTTGAGGAAGAGGTTGCCCGAGACCGGGGCGATCTTGTCGGCCAGGGAGGGGCGCTTCTCCTGCGCCGCCTCTTCGGCCTCCTTCTCCGCCTTCTTCTCGGCGTCGGCGGCCCACCCCGCAGCTGGCGCGACGGCCATCGCGAGCGTCAGCAGCGGGATGGCGAAACGGCGCATCGGTTCGAGCGTCATCGAGGGGCTCATGATCACGGCTCCTTGTACTCGAAGCCGAACGGCAGGAAGACGCTCAGGCCGAGGTGGATGGTCACCAGGTTCTGGACGACCGACTTGGGCAGACCGTCGGGACGGTCCACGTACAGCGTCTCGACCAGTGAGAGGTCGAGGGCAAACCAATCGGTCAGGGAGAAGCGCTCTCCGATGCCGATGTGGACGCTGGGCTTGAGCCCGTCGCCCGCGGTGACCTGGCCGTCGCTGCCCGTCTTGTCGCTGGAGGTCTGTGTCCAGAACGCCCCCGCTCCGCCCACCAGATACAGGTCGAAGGTGTTGATGGCGTTTCCCACGGCGATCTTCCCGTAGACCGGAGAGAAGAGGAGCTCGGCGGCGAAGGAGTGCTGCGGGTAGACCTTGGGAAGCTTGGACTGCAGCTGCCGCTTGGCGAGGCGCACGTTGTCGCTGGAGACGATGTTGTACTGCTGGTAGCGCAGGGCGAGGCCGAGGCTGTCGGAGAAGAAGAAGGCGAGCCGGCCGCCCGGCCCCATCTTCGGATAGAAGGCGTCGTTGAGAGTCACGAACCCCATGGGGGTCAGCTCGAGACGCGCCTTCTTGAGGAAGGCCTTGCGCTGGACGCTCTTGACCCGGTCCTCGTTGGCGATCTCCACCTCGGTGATGCGCCCCGGAGTCTCCGCGGGCCTGGCCGCAGCCTCCTCCAGAGGGGGCGCGCGGGGCCGGTCCTCCTCCTCCGCCTTCTTCTCCTCGGCCTTCTTCGGCTCGTCGGAGAGGTCGAGACCATTGAAGTCGGTGCCTTGCGCAA
>JACRCT010000126.1 GCA_016218885.1 Deltaproteobacteria bacterium
AGGTCGTAGTGGATCTCCCGGACGATGGGATGGGCGCTGAGCACTGCATTCCCGTAGCGGCGGCGACCGGCCGAGACGTTGGCCATGAAGGCCAGGCGCAGGCCGGTCATGCGCGCCACGGCGCGGGCCTGGTCGAGGGCGGGGATGCGCCCGCGCACCTCGCCCACCTCCTGCAACGCCGCCACGTCGGGGGCGGCGGCGCCGATGACGCGCGCAGTCCGGCTGAGGTCGAAGCGCCCGTCGCTGCCGACACCCCCGTGGATGTTCCAGGTCAGCAGCCGCAGGGCCCGACCCATGGTCTTTAGCTTCGCCCCGGACGTCGACCGTAGGTGCCCAGCAGGAAGTCGTGCAGGTCGGCGCCATGCTCGACCCGGCAGAGGTCGGCGGCGTGCCGCGCGGGGTGCACCACGAAGGTCTCCACCTCCCCGCGGGCGACGCCGGCGTGCGAGCCGAACTCCCAGGCGAAGGCCACGTCGGTGCCCGGCAACCCGTTGCCGTAGACGACGAGGTCGCCGGCCGAGGGCATGCGGACGACGGTCGAGAGGTAGCCCGCGGCGCGGGCGCCTCCGTAGCCCAGGTCGAGCAGGCGGGCATCGGCCGGGTCGGACAGGTCGAGGCGTCGGCCGCGACGCCAGACCACCGCCGAATCCCGCCCCGCGCGCGCTGCGACCAGGCCTACCGCCGGGCTGCGGGTGAGCATCTGCAGAACCCGTCCATGACGGGCCTCGATCTGGGCCAACTCCATCGGCTGGCTCTCGCGTCCCAGGTAGACGTGGGCGATGTCCCCTGCCTCGGCGACCACCAGCTCCTCGAGCCGGCGCAGCGCCTGGCTGTCGCCACGGGAGCTGGCGAGGGCTCGGGCTGCCTCGAGGGTCGCCTCGCGCACCCTCACTTTGAGGTGGCGACCAGGCAGAGACTCGGCCGCGCGATCGACGGCTCGGAAGCGGTGGATGCTGCGCATGACCTCGTCCGGGACCCGCCCGTCGGGCCCGGCTGCGGCCAGCCAGTCGACCAGCGAGAGACCGGTGGCCTGCTCGAAGGGGCGGGTCTCGACCTGGCCATGGTCGGACACGAGGAAGAAGTCGTAGCGCATCTCCGGCACCGCCGCCGCCGCGGCGAAGATGCGGGCGATGGCGCGGTCGATGCCCCACAGGGCGAGCAGGGCCAGCCGGCTGCCGGGCCCGCGGCGGTGGGCTATCTCGTCGTAGTCGCCGAAGCACACGTACAGGGCGGGAACGCCGCGGGCGATGTCCAGGACCGCGTTCCAGGTGGCGGCCTCGCGGGCCCCGATGGAGAGCAGGATGCGGTTCATCAGGAACGTGGGCTCGTGGCGCAGGCGACCGACCCGGGCGAGCTGACGAAAGAGGTCGACAAGACCTCCCCCCGCCTCCTGGAAGACGCGCCCGAGCAGGCGAGAAGCGAGCACCGAGGTGGTGATGGCCGCCGCCGCGAAGTGCCACAGGTCATGGTGCGATTGGGTGAGCTTGACCTCGTCTTCGGCCCACCCCGAACGGGTGTAGGCGTTGACGAGCGAGCCACCGGTGAAGACCGAGAAGCTGGCGGCTCCGTGGCGCAGCAGGCCCTCGGAATGCGCCTGCAGGCCGGCCTCCACTCGACGGGCGTCCTCCGACTGGTCCATGCGCATCTCGCGGCGCCGCTCGCGATCGAACCAGATGAAGCCGGGGATGTCGGGGCGGCGCTCGCCGTAGAGCAGGCCGGCCTGAAAGGCAGGAGTGGAGGCCGGGGCTCCGGAGAAGGCGGGGGAGAACGAATAGCCGCTGGACGCCAGCAGCCTCCCGAGGAAGGGCGCATAGCCGCGGCTTATCCCCGACAGCAGCGCCGAGCGGGAGACGCCGTCGAGGTGGATGACCGCCCAGCGGCGGCCGTTGGAGAAAGCCTCTCGGCGAGGCCTCGCGCGGCTGACCAGGGGGCGGATGGCCAGCGACACCAGCGCATCCATGGACCGCGACAGGCCCGCACCCGCGATCGCCTTCAAGCCGGCTTCGGGCGGCGCCATGCGAACCCCCTCGCCAACGCCGCCGTGCGGCCTCCCGCCCTTCGACTTCTCCCGTCGCCAAGATGGGCCCGCCCGGGCTCAGATGCTCGCCCTGAACAGGCGCACCAAGCGCACTGGGGCCCAAAGCAGCTCGCCGAGGGAGCTGCCCAGCTCGGTGAGGCTGGCGAGGACCCCGCGCCCCGCTCTGCGCGCGCCCGCGGCGCTCTGCTCCACCGAGCGCCAGAGGTCGGTGAACTCGGTGGACGGGCGAGCCGGCGGAAGCATGTGATCGGGAGGTGCGACGGGCGCCTCGGACTCGACCATCCGCTGGACCTCGTCGTGCTCGACCTCCCGCGCCTCCCGCTGCAGGCGCCGCTTGCGGGTGAGCTCGGCTGTCTGGGTGGCGGCGCCGGAGGCCTTGGCCGACACCTTGCGGCTCGCCGCACCCCTGGGCCCCTCACCCGAGACCCGCGCCTCGCTCACCTTCTTGCGCTCACGCTCGAGGAGGCGGCGACCGGGGTCCTGCCCGGCATGCTTGTAGTAGTCCTGATTCTCGCCCGTCCGCTTGGCCATCGTGCCGCCGCCCCCTGCCAGCCCGGAAGTGAAGCTACGGTCGTCCAGGCGGGCCGGCAACGCGCGAGGGGAGCAGTTTCCTTGCGCGGCAGGGGCGGGCCTTGATAGGAGGCGGCCATGATCCGCCCTGCCCCTTCCGCCCTTTCTGCCTTCCTGCTGTGCGGCGCCCTGGCCCCGCTCGTCGGCTGCGCCGCGGCGAGCCCCCTGCCCGATCCGGATCGCCATGCGCTGCTGCGCAGCTTCGAGGGCAAGGTCCTCTTCCTGCGCACGAGCCTCAACGTCCTGCCCTTCTTCGCCGACGACACCCGGCACCTGGCGAGCCCGCTGCACGCCGACTCCATCCACCTGCTCGACGACACCAAGGGGGTGCCCATCATGCCCGGGGCGGTGGTCCAGGTGATCCCCCTGGGGACCAAGGTGCGGATAGAGAAGGTGGAGTTCCCCACCGGGCTGGTGGTCAGCCGGCGCCCGCTCTACACCCCTCGTGACAACCCGTGGGTCTATCTCGCCCTGCCCGGCTTCCCCCGCGGCCGGCCCTTCGTGGTGGTGCTGCGTCAGGGGATGACCACGGGCGATGACTACCGGGCGGCGCTCAACGACCTGTTCAGCGACGACGAGCCGTCGCTCTGGATGCGCAACGTCTCGGCGGAGATACGCCGGGCGATCGAGGAGAAGCGGCTGGTGGCAGGGATGGACGCCGAGCAGGTCATGCTCTCCTGGGGCCGACCCGAGCACATCCGCCAGACGCTCGAGGCCGGGGTGCGGCTCGAGACGTGGACCTGGCCCCTCAAGAAGCGCACCGCCACCCTCCGTGACGGCAAGCTCGCCGCTGCGGCCCCGCCCCTGGAGTCGGCGGCACCGTGAGTCCATTCTTGGACAACGTTCACTGGTTTCATCTCTTGCATTAGAGCCTTGACTCCCGGGCCCCGGGCTCGCAGATTCCTGCCCGCGCAAAGGCTGCACCTCGCGCGGGAGGGGACTGACCATGGGCGCGCCGATCCTCGAGGCCGATCACCCGCTGTCTGCCGAGGAGTGGGAGCGGCTGAACTCGACGGTGGTGAGGGTCGCCCAGCGCTCGCTGGTCGCGCGCCGCTTCGTCGACCTCTACGGTCCGCTGGGCGCCGGAGTCCAGACGGTGCCCTACGACGAGTACACCGGCGTCTCGCCGGGAGCGCTCGACCTGGTCGGGGAGCAAGAGACCCAACCGGTCTTCACCGACATCCGCCGCTTCCGCACGGTCCCCCTGCTCTACAAGGACTTCCTGCTGCACTGGCGGGACATCGAAGCGGCCCGCACGCACAAGCTGCCGCTGGATGTCTCCGCTGCGGCGGGAGCCGCCTCCTTCTGCGCCCAGAAGGAGGACGAGCTGGTCTTCTACGGCGACACCAAGCTGGGCTTCGAGGGCATCTTCAACACCCCCGGGCGGCTCATCTCGCCGCTCTCGGACTGGGCCACCCCGGGCAACGGCTTCGCCAACGTCATCGACGCCACCGAGCGGCTGCAGCGATCAGGGCACCTGGGCCCCTACGCCATGGTGCTCGCCCCGCGGCTGTTCGCCTCCCTGCACCGGGTCTACGAGAAGACCGGGGTCTTGGAGATCGAAACCCTGCGGCAGCTGATCGTCGGGGGCATCTTCCAGTCCAGCCTCCTCAGGGGCGACGTCGCCGCGGTGGTCTCGACCGGGCCCGAGAACCTCGATATCGCGGTGGCCCTGGACATGAGCGTGGCCTACCTGGGCCCGCAGCGGATGAACCATCCTTTCCGGGTGCTGGAAGCGGCCCTGCCGCGGATCAAGCACCCGGATTCCATCTGCACCATCGAGCGCGCTCCCGCCGCCTGAGGGGGTGAGAGCGGCCCGAAGCAACCAGGCAGCCGGGCTCTTCGTCCAAGCCCCATGCAGGGTGCGCGAGGCGGATCTCCGCGCTTTCGAAGGCAGCGCGCGTTGCCTCCTGTCCTTCCCGCCTTCCCGCGATTGCCACTTCCCCCGCCTGGGCGGCTAGACTGACGAGTCTTGAAGGGGGGCTTGGAGGAGATCGCTTGAAGCGCGCGTTGGCCGTGTCCCTGCTGACACTCGCGGGCGCGGTCGCGCTGTTCTTCCTCTGGCCCGAGACCCACGAGGAGCCGGTGCGCGGCGTGGCCGAGGGCGCCTATTCGCCCGCACCCTCGCGCACCACCGGCTCGGCGATCGTCCGGCCAGGCCGCGCCCACGAGGCCGCTGGCCGCGTGGTGGATGCCGGTGGACGGGGGATCCCCCACGCCCAGGTCTTCGTGGCCCATGAGAACGCCGCCAGCATGGCGGACGAGGGCTGCGATTGCCCCGTGTGCCGCAAGGTGCTGCTCGAGTGCGGCTGTCCGGGCGGTGCCGCGCAAGTCGGTCAGCTCGTCCAGCAGCGTGAGGG
>JACRCT010001257.1 GCA_016218885.1 Deltaproteobacteria bacterium
CGCTGCCGGAGGAAGACGAGCGCGTGATCTTCGAGCCCGGCCCGCGAAGCAAGCCGTCCGGCACGCCCCTCGCCGCCGTTCAGAGAGCACCTCTCCCGACAGCTCCAGCGGGCGCCCGGCCCCAGGGCACCCGGCCGCGAGAGCTGATGATCAGCGCATCGGGCATCGCCATCGAGGCGCCCGAGGCCCTGCCCGGCAAGCAGCACCGACTGTCCGCCGATTCGGTGCGCCTGCTCGCCGCAGGCAAGCCCGCCCAGGCCCGTCCGATTCTGGAGCGTCTCGCGCGGCTCGAGGCCACTGAGGCCCGGATACCGTATGGGTTGGCGGTCGCCGACTTCCTCGAGGCCAAGGATGAGGAGGCGCGCAAGCACCTGGCCCAGGCGCTCGAGCTTGCACCGGACTACGCCGAGGCTCATCTGCTCGCCGGGTATCTGGAGCAGCTCGGAGGCAGGGCGGCCGAGGCCCTGGCGCACTACCAGGCCTTCCTGAAGACCGAGGCGGCAGGCCCGCGAGCGGAGGATGTGCGAACCCTGGCCCAGCGGCTTGGGGCCGCGCCATGAGGCATCCCTCCGGCGAGGGACGTCGGTGAGCCCTCCAGCGATGCTCCCGTTGGCTTGCCCGTCCCGCTCCCTCGAAAGAGAAGAGGGTCTATGCCCGATGATGCTTCGACCTCGCGCAGCCGAAGCGATGCACGTTTGGACAGCGCAGCCAAGCGTGAGGAACTCCTCACCCGCCTCCTGAAGGCCGGCCTCTATGAGGTCGATCTGGCGACAGGAGAGGTCGCCCGGGCTGGGGCCTTCGAAGCGCTCACCGGCTTTGGGCACGCCGAGCTCGAGCCCACCCAGAGCGCGTGGTTCTCGCACCTCCATGAGGGGGATCGTGCGCCGCTGGCGGAAGCCCTGCGCGTGGCGACCGAGCGGGGAGAAAGCTTCGAGCTGGAGTATCGGCTCCTCCACCGAGACGGCCACCTCGTCCGCCTGCTCGATCGCGGCGTGGTCGAGCGTGACGGTGCCGGTCGCCCGACCCGCATCGTGGGGTGCATTCTCGGCCTCTCCTCTCCAGGCCATCCCGAGGAGAGCATCTCCCGCGCCCTCATCGACGCCATCCCCGATCCCGTGTTCCTCAAGGACCGTGATGGGCGCTGGCTCTTCGCCAACCCCGCCGCCTTGACCGCCATCGGCAGCTCGGCCGAGCAGGTGCTGGGCAAGACCGACGTGGAGATCTTCGGTGACACGCCAGAGTCCCAGGCTCTGACGAAAACCGACCGGCGCATCCTGGAGTCGGGGGCAGGCGAAGTGGTCGAAGAGGAGGTGCAGACCCCCACCGGCCATCGCCTGTTCCTGGCCACCAAGGTGGCGCTGCGCGACTCCCAAGGCCATGTCGTGGGCCTGCTCGGCAACGCGCGCGACATCACCGAGCGCAAGCGCATCGAGGACGCCCTGCGCGAGAGCGAGCGCCGGCTGGCGACGATCTTCCAGGTGGTCCTCACCGGCATCATCATCAACCGCCTGAGCGACGGAGCGATCCTCGACTGCAACGAGGCCTGTCTGAGGCAGATCGGCCGGAGCCGCGAAGAGGTCCTCGGGCGGACCACTGCCGAGCTCGGTTTGTACGTCCGGCCGGCCGATCGCCAACGGGTCTACGACGAGCTGCGGGCCACCGGCAAGCTGAGGCCCCTGGAGACCCTCCTCCGCCGCAGCTCGGGGGAGGTGGGCCACTTTCTGCTCACCGCCGGGACGGTAGAGATCGGTGGCGAGCGGTGCGTCATCGGGAGCTGGCACGACCTCACCGAGCTGCGGCAAGCCGACGCCGCGCTCCGCGAGAGCGAGGCGCGCTTCCGGGCACTCATCGAGAAGTCCACCGACATGGTGTTTCTCATCGACGCCGAAGGGCGGCACCAGTTCTGGAGCCCCAGCGCCACCGCGACGCTGGGCCACAACGCCGAGGAGATGCTAGGGCTGCCGGCCTTCGCCCATGTCCACCCCAACGATCTGCCCCGGCTGGTCGAGGCGCTGTCCCGAGTACGAGCCGATCCTTCGATGGTGCTCCGGCTCGAGATTCGCGTCCGCCACCGGGACGGATCCTGGAGGTTACTGGAGGGCGTCGGGCGCAACCTCCTCGAGGACCCCAATGTACGGGCCCTCGTGATCAACGCCCGTGACGTCACCGAGCAGCAGCGGCTGGAGGAGCAGTTCCGGCAGGCCCAGAAGCTGGAAAGCGTGGGGCGGCTCGCTGGTGGGGTGGCCCACGACTTCAACAACCTTCTCACGGTCATCATGGGCTGCGCCGAGTCCTTGCGGCACGACCAGCAGGCCGGCGCGATGGCCAACCCCGAGGACATCGAGCCGATCCTGGCCGCAGGTGAGCGCGCGCGCGACCTCACCCAGCAGCTGCTCGCCTTCGCCCGCAAGCAGGTCATCGCCCCCGTCCCGCTCGATCTGAACGTGGCGGTCCGGGCGAGCGAGAAGATCCTTCAGCGGGTGCTGGGCGAAGACGTGGAGCTGGTGGTGGATCTGCAGGCCGGCCTCGGGACGACCCTGTGCGACCCCAGCCAGGTCGAGCAGGTGCTCATGAACCTCGCGGTAAACGCTCGCGACGCCATGCCCCGCGGCGGCACACTCACCCTGCAGACCCGCGATGGGTGCGTCGAAGGGACCCTCGCGGCCCCATGTGCCGACCGGCGCGCGGGCGAATGGGTGCGCCTCTCGGTCCGCGACACCGGAACGGGGATGTCGCCCGAGGTCCAGGCACACCTGTTCGAGCCCTTCTTCACGACCAAGGAGCAGGGGAAGGGCACCGGCCTCGGCCTGGCAACGGTCCACGGGATCGTCGCGCAGAGCGGCGGCCACATCCACGTGCTCTCGGAGCCCGGCCAGGGACCCACCTTCGATGTCTGTTTCCCGCGTTCGCGGGCGGCAACGTCGTCAGCAGCCCCGGCGAGACCGACAGAGCCCGGCCTGGGCTCGGAGACCATTCTGGTGGTCGAGGACGACGCGGCGCTGCGCTCGCTCACGGTGCGCGGGCTGCAACGGGCCGGCTACCACGTCCTGGTCGCCAGCAATGGGCGCGACGCGCTGGAGCTGGCACGCCAGGAGCCCGCCCGATTGGATCTCGTCGTCACCGACGTCGTCATGCCCGGTCTCAGCGGTCGGGAGATCGTGGATGAGCTGCAGCGCCAGCGGCCGGCGATCCGCGTGCTCTACGTATCGGGCTACTCGCGGGACTTCATCAGCCAGCGTGGCGTGCTCGACTCCGGCACCCATTTCCTGCCGAAGCCGTTCACGATGAACGGGCTGCTGGCGCGGGTGCGAGAGGTCCTGGACGCCCGCCTCCCCGATCACCTTTCGAGATGAGTCCAACGGCTGCGGCCGACCGCCGCGTCGAGATCACCTTCGGCGGTGCACGGCCGGCCCGGGCCTGGGTGGCAGCGGTTGCGCAGCGGGCTGCTGCGGGACGGCCCCCTTCACGCCATGCACGGCCGGCGACGATGGCGGTCGTTGATGCGACGGTGCACCCACCGACTCGTGGCTGGGTTGCCGATGGGGTGACCCGCCTTGGGGCCGTGCAGATGAGCTCGCGGGAGCCGTGTGCACCGGGCGAGCAACGGCAGGCCGAGGGTGGGCCACGCCGGGCTGGTGGACGTTCACTGGAGCGGGCCGAGCCGGGCTGCTGACATAGCCCGGGTTCGCAGGGCGGAAGCCAGTGGGCCTGGCCACCGGCGCGCTCGGCATCTCGTGCCGCAGCGCGGAGGGGGTCGCGACCTGATGCGGAGCGGGGTTTGCGCGGTCGCTGCCGGGGCGGTGCTCAGAGCCGGAGGACCTGGGCGCGACGCTGTCGTGCGGGCGCTCTCGATCTCGAGAGCCTGCGCCGCCTCCACTGGAGCCGTGACCTCCTCCGGTGGAGGGAGCAGCGTAGGTGGGCCTCGGGCGAAAGACCGCCACCTGTCCCGCGCCACCGCGGGAGGCACCGGCGTCCCTGGGGCCTTTCGCCCCGACGATGCGCAGCGACTCCGCGGAATGCACTCGGGGGATGTCGCGGAAGCGGCACTCACGACCACCTTGGACAGGGCGCGCCTCGTGAAAGGCGGACTCGGCGACCGCGCGATCGACGTAGTGGTGCCGGTGGTGTCGATGGGCGCCGAAGTGGTGGATGTGCACGAAGACCCAGGGGCTATGGACGTAAGACCAGCCCTGAGGCCAGTAGCGATACTCATATCCTTCGAATCCCAGCGGGGCCCAGCCGACATACTCGCCGGAGACGCGGAGGGAGACCCAGGCCGGAGCCCACTCGTATCCGGGGACCCAGGCCCAGGCGCCGCCCGAATAGATCCAACGCCCGTAGTGATAGACGGCCCAGGAGTAGGGGGCGTCGGACTCGAAGAGCCAGCCCTCGTCGGTGTTGACCCACCAGCCGTTGGAGTAGGGCTGGAATCCGCTCTCCAGCGGGTACCAGATCCAGCCGTAGGTCGGGTCCTGCTCCCAGCGGCCGTACTGCGAGAGGTCGACCCAGAAGGTGTCGAAGAGCTCCTGCTCCGGTGACGAACGGCGAGGGCCGGCGGCGGCAGGCTCCACCTCGTACACGACGCCCTCAGGAAGCCCGAGGCGCGCCTCGTCAGCGTGATAGGTCGAGTAGGTCCCCTCGACGGCTTCCTCTTCGTCCCCCTCCTGGGCGGACGACGGCGCGGACGGGAAGAACGCTGCCGCTGCAGCCAGTGCGACGAGGGTGACGCGCATGGACGACTCCGAGAGCTGAGGCGCTGTGAGCCTGGCGAAGCGTGGGAACGGTCGAATCGTAGCCGAATACACCGGCGCCACGAGCGCGGTTAACCCCCGCCACAGAACGTGAACACGAAGGGCGCGCCGGCCAACAACCACACGCAGCCTCGAGGGCTCGGAGAATCAACCCGTCATTCCGGATACTTAGGGACGAGCCGGGCCTGCCCTCGGGCCGCTGCACGCTACGCGGTGCCAGGTACCACGTGCCCCCGCGCCACACACACGGAGGCGCGACATACCGCGTTCCGTCCCATGACGGGCATGGAGGTCGAACGCGTCGTCGATGGGGGCCTCGCGCTACTTCGGAGGCCGCAGCTCGGGGCTGGCGGGCTGGCTTGCGACCTCGGAGGCCGCGGAGTGGGGCAGCGACTGGCTCACGCGCATGGAGCAGAACTTGGGGCCGCACATCGAGCAGAAGGGCTCGTTGCGCATCTTCTCGGGCATGACCTCCTCGCGCATGCGGCGGGCGGTCTCCGGATCGAGCGAGAGGCGGTACTGGGCCTCCCAGTCGAAAGCCACGCGAGCCTTCGCGATGGCGTCGTCGCGGTCGCGCGCGCCAGGCCGGTGCCGGGCGATGTCCGCGGCGTGGGCGGCGATGCGGTAGGCGATGAGCCCGTGCTTGACGTCTTCGGCGGTGGGCAAGCCGAGGTGCTCGCGCGGGGTGACATAGCAGAGCATGGCAGCCCCGGCAGTCGCGGCGGCGGTGGCGCCGATGGCACTGGTGATGTGGTCGTAGCCAGGGGCGATGTCGGTGACCACCGGTCCCAGAACGTAGAACGGCGCCCCGTCGCACAGCTCGATCTGGCGCTGCACGTTCATGGTGATCTGGTCGAAGGGGACGTGCCCAGGCCCTTCGACCATCGTCTGCACGTCCTGCTGCCACGCGCGCCGGGTGAGCTCGCCCAGCGTGGAGAGCTCGGCGAACTGCGCCTCGTCGCTGGCGTCAGCCTGGCACCCCGGGCGCAGGCCATCGCCCAAGGAGAACGCCACGTCGTAGCGTCGGAAGATGGCGCAGAGCTCGTCGAAGTGCGTGTACAGCGGGTTCTCCTGGCCGTGAGCGAGCATCCACTTGGCCAGCAGCGCTCCGCCACGGCTGACGATGCCCGCCAGCCGCTTCTGCGCCAGAGGCACATGGGACCGCAGCAGCCCGGCATGGATGGTCATGTAGTCCACGCCCTGCTTGGCCTGCTCCTCGATGACCTGCAGCAGAAGCTCGGGGGTGAGGTCCTCGACCTCCTCCACCCGCGATACCGCCTCGTACAGGGGCACGGTGCCAACCGGAACCTTGGAGGCGCGCAGGATGGCTTCACGGATGCGGCGGATGTCCCCTCCGGAGGAGAGATCCATCACCGTGTCGGCGCCGAAGGTGAGCGCCAGCGAGAGCTTGCACAGCTCTCCATCGATGTCCGAGTTGACCGCGGAGTTGCCGATGTTCGCGTTGACCTTGCACTTGGCGGCGATGCCGATGGCCATCGGCTCGAGCTCCGGGTGGAGGATGTTCGCGGGGATGATCATCCGCCCGGCGGCGACCTCGTCGCGCACCTGCTCGGGCGACAGGCCCTCACGCTGGGCGACGAAGCGCGCCTCCTCGGTCACCACGCCTTTGCGTGCGTAGTGCATCTGGGTCACGACCGCATCCCCCCGCCGCCGTTCGATCCATTCCGCGCGCATCCGTCTGTCTCCGCTCGTGGTGAGGGCGGCTCTCGGGAGCCGCCGGCAGAAGGAGCGGACCCTAGGCGCGCCGTCCAAGGAGTGTCAAGGAGCCGGCAGGGAGTCGGCGCGGGACGACTCGAACCCCACCGACGCCTCAGGCAAGGCCCAACGCGCCCGCGACTCCTCCGGCACGTTGCGTACGATCGCGAAGCCGAGCGCCGCCAGCAACAGCGCGATGCCGAGCGGCCGCGGAACGACAGCGGGCCGGCGCATGGCCCAAGCGCCGAGCATCCAGGCGAGAAGCGGCAAGGTCACGATAAGCAGAACGTTGTAGCCCAGCGCCGCCCGAACCTCCCCATGCAGCAGGTGGTGCAGCCCGCGCAGCGAGCCGCACCCGGGGCACTGCAAGCCGGTGAGGAGATGAAGGGGGCAGGCCGGGTAGAGCCCTGCTGACGCGGGGTCGACGCAATACAAGAGCAGCACGGCGAGAGCCAGACCGACCCCCACCCCCAGCATGCGAGCCGATCGGCTCCTCATGCCCCCATCGCCGGGCCAGGAGGCGGTGCCACCGGCACCACCGACAGGTTGTCGGCGAGCGCGTTCATCTCCTCCTGCAGGATGCCGATAGAGACGATGCCGGTGATCCCCACGACCAGCGCAGCGAGATTGAGCACCAGGATGACATTGGACTTGTTTTCGTGGGCAACACCTCGCCCTACCTGATGCTCATGGATGATCGCCGCATTGCGGCTCTCGGCGTAGAGCCCCCAAAGAGAGCAGGTCACCAGGTTGAGGAGCAGATCGATGCCCGGGTTGAGATCCTCCCGGCCGGTCGCCCGCTTGAGCTCGTCGGTCGTCACGTAGAACCAGTAGAACCAGTAGATGCTGCAGGTCACGAGGGTGAGCAGCACGACGACGGCAGTGTTGCGGCGAATCAAGGTCGAACCTCCTGCACCTCTGGGAGCGGGCGCCGGCCCGATCGGTCGCGCGTTCACGCGGACCTGTCAACCCGGCGTGCGGTGCATCGCCGGACGGGATGGAAGAGATGGGCGTCGTGCGTTGCCTCCCCCGCCGTCGTCGGATAGGGTGCGCAGCCTTTTCCAGACCCTCGACGCGAGACCGCAGGCACGAATGGCCGACGCAGCCCTCCACAGACAGATCAGCCGCCGCCGAACCTTCGCGATCATCTCGCACCCCGACGCCGGCAAGACCACGCTGACCGAGAAGCTGCTTCTCTACGGCGGGGCCATCCATCTGGCCGGCTCGGTGAAGGCCAAGAAGGCGAGCAAGTTCGCCACCAGCGACTGGATGGAGCTGGAGCGGCAGCGCGGCATCTCGGTGACGAGCTCGGTGCTGCAGTTCGAGTACGACGGCTATGCCGTCAACCTGCTCGACACCCCCGGCCACCAGGACTTCAGCGAGGACACCTATCGCACGCTGGCCGCGACCGACGCGGCGGTGATGCTCATCGACGGGGCCAAGGGCGTCGAGACCCAGACCAAGAAGCTCTTCAAGGTCTGCCGCCAGCGCGGCATCCCCATCTTCACCTTCATCAACAAGCTCGACCGCGATACCCGCCCACCCCTCGAGCTGCTGGACGAGCTGGAGGCGGTGCTGGGCATCCGCTCCTGCCCGGTCAACTGGCCGGTGGGCTGCGGGAGCGGCTTCCGCGGGGTCTTCGACCGGCGCCAGAGCCGCTTCCTGCTCTTCGAGAGCGCCAAGCACGGCACCGAGATGGCCCCCATGGAGGTCGCCGGAGCCGACGACCCCAAGGTCAAGGAGCTCATCGGCGACTCGGCCCACGCCGCGCTGCTCGAGGAGCTGGCGCTGCTGGACATCGCCGGCGATACGTTCGATCTGCCCCGCGTGCTGCGCGGCGAGCTGTCGCCGGTCTACTTCGGCAGCGCCATGAACAACTTCGGCGTTCGCCCCTTCCTGGAGAGCTTCCTCACCATTGCTCCGGCGCCCTCCGGCTTCGACACCACCAAGGGCCGGGTCGAGCCCGACGACCCGCGCTTCTCGGCGTTCGTGTTCAAGATCCAGGCGAACATGGACCCCGCGCACCGCGATCGCATCGCCTTCCTGCGGGTCTGCTCCGGACGCTTCGGCAAGGGGATGAGCGCCAGGCACGTGCGGCTCGGCCGCGACCTGCGTCTGGCCAACCCTCAGCAGTTCATGGCCCAGGAGCGCACCTTCATCGAGGAGGCCTACGCCGGGGACATCATCGGCCTCTTCGACCCCGGCCACTTCCGCATCGGCGACACGCTGGTGGCGGGCGGCGAGGCCTTCGAGTTCGGGGGCATCCCCCACTTCTCGCCCGAGCACTTCGCCTGCCTCCGGGTGAAGGACGCGATGCGCCGCAAGCAGCTGAAGAAGGGCCTGGACGAGCTGGCCCAGGAGGGCGCGGTCCAGGTCTTCCGGCAGCGCGGGCTGGGCGATCGCGACCCCTACGTAGGCGCCGTGGGCCAGCTGCAGTTTGACGTGCTCAAGTTCCGACTCGAGCATGAGTACGGCGTTCCGCCCGTGCTCGACCCCCTGCCCTTCACGCATGCCCGCTGGGTCGAGGGCGAGGGCTTCGATCCCAAGGCGCTGGAGCGCAACGACGCCCTCCTCTGCGTGGAAGATCGCGACGGCCGCTCGGTGGTCCTCTTCCGCTCCGACTGGGCCTTGGCGTGGACCCGGCAGAACTTCCCCAAGCTCGGCTTGCGCGACACCGCACCCGCCGCCATCGAGGGCATCCAGCACCTGTAGGCGTCGACGAGACGGGCGCTCCACGCCGCGCCTGTCCTGCTGGCGGGACTGGCCCGAGTCCGAGCCCCGAACGTCAGCGAGTGGGACCGGACCGCCGCGCACCCAGGCTTGTCACGGCGGCGGTGCTCTTGGAAGAATGTGCCTCCCAACGCGAGCGGCCGGCGCTCGCTTAGACCCCGAGAGCCCCATGACCCCCAGGACCCGTCTCGCCACAGCCGGGATCGCCTCGCTGCTGGTGCTGCTCGCCCTCCCCTCTGCCGCCCATGCCGACTTCGGCGCCTCGCTCTCTGCCGGAGCGGGCGTGCAGGACGTCAACCACGACCAGAACCACAAGTGGCGCACCGCCTTCGAGCTCGCGCCGTTCTTCCAGAAGTGGATCCTGCGCTTCGAGGTCCCGGTGGAGATGACGGTCTCTCCGTCGCGCCTGTTCGCGGTCCGTCCCGGAGTGAAGGCCTTCCTCCCGATCCTGGGGCTCTACGCCCGCGCCGGCTACGGGCTGGGCAACCTCGGCGGCGACGGCGAGGCGCACCACTCCCTCATCGCCGGCATCGGAAAGCAGTTCATCCTCCTGGACACGGTCGGCATCCTCCTCGA
>JACRCT010001258.1 GCA_016218885.1 Deltaproteobacteria bacterium
CCCGCTGGACCAGAACCTGGAGCGGGACAAGAAGCTTCGCGCGCTGCACGCGCCGGCGGGGGCGCCGCCCGCCTCCGAGGCCAAGCCTGCCGCGGCGGAGGCGCCCAAGGCCGCCGAGGTCCAGCCGGTGGCCGCGAAGACAGAAGCGAAGACGACGGAGACGCCGAAGAGCTAGAGGATCGAATGCAAGGCCCCAGCTACAACCAGCTCCTGATCGAGCGGCTCGGCACGTCGGGCGACCTGATGCTCCTGAACATGGGGCCTCAGCACCCGTCGACCCACGGCGTCATCAACTTCCTCATCCAGACCGACGGCGAGGTGATGCGCAAGGCCGTGCCCCAGGTCGGCTTCCTGCATCGAGGCATCGAGAAGATCGCCGAGCTGGTGCAGTACCCGCAGTTCATGCCCTACACCGATCGCGTGGACTACCTGGCGGCGATGACCGCCAACGAGGGCTACGCGTTGGCGGTGGAGAAGCTGCTCGGGCTGGAGGTCCCCGCGCGCGCCCGGTACCTGCGCGCCATCGCCGCCGAGCTCAACCGCATCGCCAGCCACCTGGTGGGAGTGGGCTCCAACGCCTCGGACATCGGCGCCTTCACCCCCTTCGTGCACGCCCTGCGCGAGCGCGAGGCGATCAACGACCTGATCGAAGCGCTGTGCGGCGCGCGACTGACCTACAACTACGCTCGCATCGGCGGGGTGGCCTTCGATCTGCCCGACGGCTGGGCCGATCGGCTACGTCGGTTCCTCGACCACTTCGAGCCCTTCCTCGACGAGTTCGATCGGCTCATCTCCTACAACAAGATCTTCATCGAGCGCCTGGCCGACGTGGCGACCATCAGCGCCGACGAGGCGATCGCCTGGGGGCTGTGCGGCCCCTCGCTGCGCGGCTCGGGCGTCGCCTTCGATTGCCGCCGCGACGTGGCCTACGGCGCCTACCCGGACTTCAAGTTCGAGGTGATCGTCGGCAAGGGTTGGCAGGGGACGCTGGGCGATGCCTTCGACCGGTACTACGTGCGCGTCCTGGAGATGATGGAGAGCTGCAAGATCCTCCGGCAGGCGCTGGACAAGCTGCCCGAGGGCGAGGTGATGGCCAAGGTGCCCCGGCGCATCAAGCCCGAGCCAGGGGAGGCGATGGCGCGGGTGGAGTCGGCCCGCGGCGAGCTCGCCTACTACGTGGTCTCGGACGGCACCGAGAAGCCGTATCGGGTGCGCATCCGCACCGGCAGCTTCATGGCCATGGGGATCATCGAGCCCAAGAGCGAGGGCCTGATGATCGCCGACCTGGTGGCGCTCATCGCTTCCTTCGACGTCGTCGCTCCGGAGATCGATCGCTAGGCGAGCCATGCAAGAGCTCTTCGACAAGACGGTCATCGCAGGCTGGCTGGGACAGAACCCGGCGACCTGGGCGTACACGCACTACCTATACGCAGCCGGAATGCTGCTGATCGGGCTGGTGGTGGGAGCGTGCGCCGCGGTCTATGCCGGCCTGTGCACCTGGGCCGAGCGCCGCTGGGCGGGGCGCTTCCAGAGCCGCATCGGCCCCAACCGCAACGGGCCCGCGGGCATCCTCCAGTGGATCGCCGACGCGGTGAAGCTGCTCTTCAAGGAAGACACCATCCCCGACGGGGCCGACCGCCCGCTCTTCCGCCTCGCGCCCTACTTCGTCTTCGCCGGCTTCCTGATGACCTTCGCGGCCCTGCCGTTGAGCCCGAAGTGGATCGTCGCCGACCTCGACGTGGGCATCTTCTACATCCTGGCCATCACCGCGCTCACGGTGGTGGGCATCCTCATGAGCGGCTGGGCCTCCAACTCCAAGTGGGCGCTCTTCGGGGGCATTCGCGCCGCAGCGCAGGTGGTCTCCTACGAGATCCCCGCCGGGATGTCCCTGCTCATCCCCGTCCTCATGGCGGGCTCGCTCTCCACCAACGGGATCATCGCCGCCCAGGGCGGGGCCGCCGACGCCCCCTGGTACCTGGCCGGCGGGCTGCCCTGGAACTGGTTCGTCTTCGCCAACCCGATGGCCTTCGTGGCTTTCTTCATCTTCCTCACCTCCTCGCTCGCCGAGGGCAACCGCACGCCCTTCGACCTGCCCGAGGCGGAGAGCGAGCTCGTCGCCGGGTTCAACACCGAGTACTCGGGCATCCGCTTCGCGGTCTTCTTCCTCACCGAGTTCGGCAACCTCTACGTGATGAGCGCCTTGGCCACCATCCTCTTCCTCGGCGGCTGGCAGATCCCCTTCCTGCCCTCAGCGCAGATCGCCAGCAGCTGGGGCTGGGAGCTGCTGGCGGCGGGGATCTTCCTCCTCAAGGTCCTGGGCATGACCACGGTAGTCATGTGGCTGCGCTGGACTCTGCCGCGCATCCGCGTGGACCAGATGATGAGCCTCTGCTGGAAGTACTTCGTGCCCATCTCCATGGTCCTCCTGGTCCTGACCGCGGCGAGCCAGTGGCTGCTCTCGGGCGTGGACGCCTCGGTCATCTCCTTTGCGCGGGTGGTCTTCTTCGGGGTGGCCTTCGTCGTCCCGTCCTGGCTCTTCATCAAGCGGATGTTCCGCAACATCCGCATGGTGGGCGACCGGGTCGATCTGAGCGGGTGGTAGGAGAGAGCGATGACGGTCCGCGAATACGTCGACAACATCAAGGACGCGGTCACGAGCTTCTGGGCCGGCATGGCCGTGACCGGCTCGCACCTCTTCCGCCGGCCGATGACGGTCCAGTACCCGGACCGGGTGGACGTGCCGGTCAAGGACACGCTTCCGCCGCGCTACCGGGGCTTCCTGGAGGCCGATCTCGCGGTCTGCACCGGCTGCCAGGCCTGTGAGCGCGCCTGCCCCATCGGCTGCATCGCCATCGCGGTGGAGAAGAGCCCTGCCGACCCCAAGCAGCGTCTGATCACCCGCTTCGACATCGACGTGGCCAAGTGCATGTACTGCGGCCTGTGCGTCGAGCCGTGCCCTACCGGCGCGCTGCAACACACGCGCGAGTTCGAGTCGGCGATGACGCACGTGGAGAACCTGACCCTCCGCTTCGCCGACCCGCTCAAGCCGGTCCCGGTCTTCAAGGTGACCAAGGGCGAGGCCTATCCGCGGCGGATGGTGGGGGAGATCCTCAAGGAGCAGGCGATGCCCTGGGACGCGCCGGCCCCGGCACCGGTGGACTCCAGCGCCGGCTCCGCAGGCGGGAAGAACCCATGAACCGCACCCTTGCCATGGCGTTGGGGGCCGCCCTCACGCTCTTCCTCCCCGGCTCGGCGTTGGCCGCCAAGACGGTAGCCGGCACCCCGAGCTCTCCGGTGGTGGTGGCGGTCTTCTGGGCCCTGGCGCTGCTCACCCTCGCCTCCGGGGCGGGCGTGGCCTTCAGCCGCAACATCGTCTATGCCAGCTTCTCGCTGCTGGGGGCCTTCCTGGGCGTGGCCGGGCTCTACGTCTTCCTGTCCGCCGACTTCCTGGCGGTGGCGCAGGTGCTCATCTACATCGGCGGCGTGCTGGTGCTCATCCTCTTCGCGGTGATGCTCACCAGCCGGCTGCAGCACGTGAAGCTCTCCAACCCGGCGATGGGGATGCTGCCCGCGACCCTGGCCACGGTGGCGACGACGGCGCTGCTGGTCTTCGTGGCGCTCGCCGCCCCTTGGCGCCGCTCGGGTTCGCCCGCGCCCATGCGGCCCACCGCCGAAGCCCTCGGCGACCTGTTCCTGACCCGGTACCTGCTGCCCTTCGAGATCGCCTCGGTGGTGCTCCTGGCCGCGCTGATCGGCGCGGTGGTGCTCGCCCGCAAGGAGATCAAGCCGGACTAGCTCCGGCTCGAGACGACGACCATGATCATCGGCCTTACGCACTACCTCGTCATCGCCGCGATCCTCTTCGCGCTGGGGCTGTTCTGCGTGGTGACGCGCACGAACGCCGTGGGGATCCTCATGGGGGTGGAGCTCATCCTCAACGCCGCGAACATCAACTTCGTCGCCTTCGATCACTTCCAGGGCGGCCTGCTCACCGGACAGGTGTTTGCCGCCTTCGCCATCGTGCTCGCCGCCGCCGAGGCCGCGGACGCGCTGGCCATCGTCTTGGGCATCTACCAGAACATGAAGACCATCGACGTCACGCAGGCGGACACGCTGAGGGACTAAAGACATGGACCTCTTCGCGCACATCCCGCCGCTCATCCTGGCTGCCGCCGGAGGTCACGGCGCCGCGGCTGCCCACGAGGCGGCGGTGCAGCTGGCGCCGCAGCACCACGCCTGGCTGTGGCTCATCCCGCTCTTCCCGCTGATCGGCTTCACGATCAACGCGCTCTTCGGCCTCAAGCTGCAGCGCGCGCTGGGAAAGAGGGCCAACCACACCCTCGCCATCGGCGCCATGGTGGCCAGCTGGGTCGTCGCCGTCGGCTGCTTCGTGGCGATGCTCCAGGCCCCGACCGAGCAGCGGCTCTTCCGCCAGATCCTCTGGAACATCCTCGACACCGGCAACGGCTTCCGCATCGACCTGGGCTTCGCGCTCGATCCCCTGTCGATGATGATGGTGCTGATCATCCTCACCATCGGCACGCTCATCCACGTCTACTCCACCGGCTACATGGCGGGGGACAAGGCGTACTGGCGCTTCTTCGCGTACCTGAACCTGTTCGTCGTCGCGATGCTCCTGCTCGTGATGGGGGAGAACTTCGCGGTCATGTTCTTCGGCTGGGAGGGCGTGGGGCTGGCGAGCTACCTGCTCATCAGCTTCTGGTACGAGGACGTAGAGAAGGCCCAGGCGGGCATGAAGGCCTTCGTCGTCAACCGCATCGGCGACTTCGGCTTCATCGTGGGCATGTTCACCTTGTACTGGGCGCTCACCGGCGCCTGGGGCCCGGTGCCGGGCGCGGTGCCCACGCTCAGCTTCCACGAGCTGCAGGTGCAGTTCGTGAGCGGCGGGGTAGGGGAGGCCCTGGGGCATATCCAGCTGTTCGGCCTGCCCATCCTGATGGTGATCGGCGTGGGCCTGTTCATCGGCGCCACCGGCAAGAGCGCCCAGTTCCCGCTCTACGTCTGGCTCCCCGACGCCATGGCCGGCCCCACCCCGGTGTCCGCGCTCATCCACGCCGCCACCATGGTCACCGCCGGCGTCTACATGATCGGGCGGCTCAATTTCCTCTTCGCTCTCTCGCCCGAGACCATGACCATCATCGCGGTGGTCGCGGCCTTCACCGCCTTCTTCGCCGCGACCATCGGCTTCGTGCAGCACGACATCAAGAAGGTGCTGGCCTACTCCACCGTCTCGCAGCTCGGCTTCATGTTCATCGGCGTGGGGGTGGGGGCCTACTGGACCGGGCTCTACCACCTGCTCACCCATGCCTTCTTCAAGGCCACCTTGTTCCTGGGCTCGGGCGCGGTCATCTACGGCTGCCCCCACAACCAG
>JACRCT010001250.1 GCA_016218885.1 Deltaproteobacteria bacterium
CGAGACCATTGAAGTCGGTGCCTTGCGCAAGCGCGCCGATCGGCCACAGCGCCAGAAGCGCCGCCAGCAGGGTCGTCAATCGCATGGCGCGGAAACCTAGCTCAATCAGGTAGGGGTTCAAGCTTGCTTCCCCAAACTCCCGCACTCGAAGTGCAGAAGGTCGCCTTCCACGGTCCCGCTCTTCTGCAGCGCCCCCGCCGGAAGCTCGAGCGCCGAATGGGCGTCCAGGTACATGCGCGTCGCCCGCCAGGGCTTGATCCCATGGATGGCGCGCACCACCCGCCCCTGCTGGTCGAGGAAGGCGACGTCGATGGAAAAGCGCATGAAGAACATGTGGATGGAGCTGCAGGGGACGAGGTGCAGGCCCTCGCCCTGGGCCAGCTCCGCGCGGCCCAGCAGCCCCTTGAGTCGCGCGAACCAGGTCTGGGCGACCGCCACTTTGTCGCCCAGGATCGTGTCGCGCTCGACGTTCCGGACGAGCCAGTCCATGAGGTCCTCACGACTGTGGACGCCTGTCAGCTTGGGCGCGGGGTAAGGCCCGCCTGCCCGGCGGCCTGCATCATAGACCGCTGCTTCGCTCCCCGCCTTGTGCTAGATGGCCTGCCGTGTTCCTCGCCCCGATCGCCCCCCCGCTCAACCTCGTGCTGGTCGAGCCGCAGATCCCTCCCAACACCGGGAACGTGGCGCGCCTGTGCGCGGTCACCGGGGCCCGCCTGCACCTGGTCGGCCCTCTCGGCTTCTCCATCGCCCAGAAGGACCTGCGCCGCGCGGGCCTGGACTATTGGGACAAGGTCTTCCAGAAGCTCTACCCGACCCTCGACGACTACCTGCGCGAGCACCCCACCGCCAGGCGGCACCTGTTCACCGCGCGCGCCGCGCACTCGTTCTGGGACGTGGAGTACCGCCCCGGCGATCACCTGGTCTTCGGCAGCGAGCCCGATGGGCTGCCCCCCTCCCTCGTCGCCGCCCACCCGGATCTGACCGTGGGCATTCCCATGCTCCCCGATCGCCGGAGCATGAACCTGTCCACCGCCGTCGGCATCGCGACCTACGAGGGGCTCCGGCAGATCGTCCGCAGGGGGAGCTGACGGAGCGAGCGCTCGTGACTGGCCGGGGACCACGAGGCTGTGGTGTCATCGCTCGCATGCGTCAGAGCTTCTCTCCCCTGCTCCTCTCCACCTTGCTGGGCGTCGCCGCCTGCTCAGCCCCCGAACCTCGCGGCAGCTTCCAGGCCTCGCTGGTCTCCGAAAGCACCGAGGAGGCCGATGCCGTGGCGGCCGCCGAGGCCGGGCTCCAGCACTTCCTCGATCGGGTTCCTGTGGGGGAGAGGGCTGCGGCTTACGGCTTCTTTGACCCGGCTCGGCTCGCCCGCGCGCGTCTGTCGCGCCCATATCGCGTCTGGACCGCCGACCCCAAACGTCTCGACGAAGGAGCTGCCGATCCCCTCACCCCGCTGGAGGAGTGGCGCTTCCCGGTCACCGTGGATGGCCGCTTCCACGCTCTGCTGACGGTGGCTCGCGTCGACGGCAAGCTGCGCGCGGTGGACTTCGGGGCGGCCGGCCTCGCCGCCGAGCTGGGCGAGCTGGAGCAGCGGCGCGCGGTCGGCTTGAGCACCCGCCGCCTTCTGCTGCGCCTGTTTGCGCTGCGCGCCGATTTCGCCGCCTTCCCCGCCGCCTCGGCGCGAGCGGACCAGGTCCCCTTCGAGCCCCTGGCCTCGGCGCGGGCCCTGCCGCAAGCCCTCCATGGCGCCGTGGAGCTGCCCCGGCTCGCCCTCTGGCTGCGCGAGCGCGTCCGCGAGACCCCTGCGCCACGAGCACCCTGAGGCCATCCCCGTGACTCGCATGCCCAAGATCGCCGCCGCCTGCGTCGCCCTGGTTGGTGCCCTATCGCTGCTGGCGCCCGCCGCTCGCGCGACACCGAAGATCCTCGACCTCCCCGAGGTCCTTCAGGACCACGATCAATGGTGTTGGGTGGGCGTGACGCGTAGCGCCCTGCTCAGCTTCGGCGTGGACCAGAGCCAGTGCGCCATCGCCGAGTACACCCGCACCCACACCACCGCCGCGGACGTCGATCTGGGGGCGGTCGACTGCTGCGTCGATTGGAACCAGGGCTGCAATCACTGGAACTACTTCTGGTACTACGGCGGAAGCATCGCCGACATCCTGCAGCACTTCGGCGGCCTGCAGAACGTCACCTACGAGCGACCCCTCTCGCTGGAGGACGTGAGCGCCGCCATCGACGGCCAGCGCCTGGCCTTCATACGCTGGGACTGGAGCAGCGGCGGAGGCCACTTCCTCGTCGCTCACGGCTACGACGGCGCCGATCTCTACGTCATGAATCCCTGGCCCGGCGAGGGGCTGAAGATCGTCGACTACCAATGGCTGCGCAGCGGCGACATCCATACCTGGGCCACCAGCCTGACCACGGGCAGGGCCACCTCCTGCGCCGGCAAGACCGATGGCGCCTCGTGCGATGACGGCAACGCCTGCACCCGGGCCGATCAGTGCCGGGTCGGGGCGTGCTTGGGGACACCCGTGCTCTGCCCTGCCACCGCCTGCCTCGAAGTCGGCAGCTGCGATCCGGCGACGGGGCAGTGCGCCGCCGCGGCCAAGGCTGACGGCCTCGCTTGCAGCGACGACGATCTGTGTACTGAGAGCGAGCGCTGCCTGGCCGGCGAGTGCCTTGGCACGCCCAAGGACTGCTCGGCGGCGACGGACACGCCGTGCCAGGGCAGCAAGTGCAACCCGAAGACGGGCCAATGCGCCGCCTTCGAGCTCGAGGACGGGGCCGCGTGCCCGGACGGGACCTGCCAGGACGGATCCTGCTCTTCCGAGGGATCCATGTCCTGCAACGTGGCCGCGGGGCCGGCGTCCGCGCCGGTTGCGGCCTGGGCCCTGGTGGTGGGGCTGCTCGGCCTGCGCCGTCGCCGGAGCTGACGCTCGCGCCCTTCCGCGCAAAGCGCCCTCCGAAAGCACTTCCGGTCCACGTAGGCCTGCCCAGCCACGAAGCGTGGCTGGGCAGGAAGGACGCGGGAGCCGCTGCTGCGCTGCGCGAGATCGTCGCTTACGGCATGCACACTGCCTGCGCCGGCTCCTGAACCTTCAGGTGCACATCGACGACCTCGCCGCGCCGCTTCTCTCCCGACTTCGTCTGCCACAGGAAGCGGGCGCGCTCCCGCTCGCAATTGCCCCGCTCATCGCAGCGAGCGTCGGTCCAGAAGGCGAGCTCGATGTCGACCAACCCTGCCTTGCGCGCCGTCACGAGCTCGCGGGGCTGCGACACGCCGTCGCCATCCACGTCCCGCCACACCAGCAGCCGGCTCCAGCCCTGGTCACGCCCGTCCACCTTCCCGTCCCCGGTGCTGTCGAGCTCGGCGAGCGCCTCGAAGCCGTTCGCTGCGCGCTGCCCCGAGGTCAGCACGGTCGAGGAGCCGAACAGCTCGCTTCCGTCATCGATGCGCCCATTGTTGTTTCGGTCGAAGGCGAGCCAGGGCGTCGCCGCTTGGGGCCAGTCCACGCGCCCTGAGGCCATCGACGCGTCGATGCGGAAGTCATTCGGCGTCCGCAAGTAGCGCACGGGCTCGCCCACCGCGAAGACCAGAACCAGCGGCGTCTTGCAGGTCCAAGTCTGGTTGCCCTCGACGCAGGTGAACCGATTGTGATCGTCTTCCCTGATCTCGCCGTCGCATCGCTCGTCGACCCAGCCGTAGACCCAGTTGTCCCAGATCTCGGGGTTCGCGCTGCGTCGACGGCACCACGCCTGGAAGCGGTCCTCCGAGCAGCCTCCGGTGTTGTAGCGCGAATCACAACGGTCGCCGTAGCCCGGGTCCGTATTGCAGGCGTTGCCTTCGGTCTCGATGCAGTCGTGGACCGCCGGCGGAGGCGGAGGAGGTGGTGGCGGAGGCGTGCTTCCGGCATCGCGGCCAGCCGGGGGAGGTGCTCCGGCATCGCGTCCAGCCGGAGGAGGCGCTCCAGCATCGGGGCCAGCCGGCGGCGGTTGGGTGCCCGCGTCGCGACGGTTCCCGAACTCGGGGTCGGTGGGGTCACTGGACCCAGCGTCGCGGCGGTTCCCGAACTCGGGGTCGGTGGGGTCGCTGGACCCAGCGTCGCGACGGTTCCCGAACTCGGGGTCGGTGGGGTCGCTGGACCCGGCGTCGCGACGATTCCCGAACTCGGGGTCGGTGGGGTCTTCGGCGCCCCCATCGCGACGACGCGCTCCAAACTCCTCGACCGGAACCGGATCGCAGGAGGTCCAGCCGCGAACCGTACGCTCCTGGGTGCACCACTGGATTCCGATCGTTCCATCCTCCTCGAGAATGCAGTCGCGCTCGGCCCCCGGGATGCAGGTGCCATCGGCCACCATGACGTTGGAGGATGCCCTGACTCGATCGCGCAGCGGGTCGTCGATCCGCCCCTCGCCGCCGCAAGCCACCGCGGCCAGAGCAACTGCACATCCCATCGCGTACGCGAGCAGCTTCATGGTGTGCACCTCTTCGGTTCGCCAAGGTTCGATTGTCCTCGGGAGGCGTCCGGAAGTTGCCTCGGTTCGAGAACACGGGCCCCGGAAGCCTCTCGAGCCCCTCGGCGCCATCCGTCGAAGTTGGGGCGCGAAGGGCGCGAAACCTATGCGCACAAGGTGCGACAATGGGATACTCGCCTTCCTCGACGTTCATCCCTGAGGTGCTCCATGCCGAAGATCTCCGACGTCATCCGCGACGTGGTCGCCGACAAGAGGATCTCCAGGGAAGAGTGGGAGACACAGGTCAAGCCAAAGGTCGCGCAGGCCCAGGTTGCCTCGCCGGAGACCCGCGAGGTCCTGGAGCTGTGGGGCAACGACGAGTTCGAAGCCGAGGCTGGCGTGCGCGACGACATGCGCTCCCTGCTGATGCACGCGGGCTACGACATCCCCAAGAACGCCGTCCCCAAGAAGGAGCTCGTCGAGCAGATCGCCCAGAGCAACATCACCGAAATCGACAAGGATTTCGAGTTCTTGCTTGAACAAACCGGCACCCGCCAGAACCTCACCAAGGTCGCGGTGCTCGACGGCGGCTTCCAGATCGAGCATCCCGCCCTGGGAGACAACCGCTGGACCAACCCTGCGGAGATCCCGGACAACAATCTCGACGATGATGGGGACGGGCTCGTTGACGACGTTCACGGCTGGGACTTCGCGCACGGGGACAAGGACTTCTCCGGCAACGCTCACGGCACGCACGTCGCCGGCATCGCCACCCGCGGCACCGATCGCATCCAGGCGATGACGCTGCTCGCCGTCGACGACGTGATCGAACCCGGAGAGGTGGCAGCCGCCATCGACTACGCCTGCGCCAAGGGCGCCCGGGTCGTGAACATGAGCCTGAAGATCGACGACGAGGACGAGGTGTTGGGGATCAAGGAGGCCATCGAGCGCCATCCCGACGTGCTTTTCGTCAAATCGGCGGGCAATGACGGCGAGAAGCTGGAGGAGGGCTGGTTCTTTGGGGACGCCAAGTGCTTCCTGCCGCTGAACCAGATTCCGAACATGCTCGTCGTGGCCGCCTCCGACGCGAAGGGCGAGCGGGCTCGCATCTCCAACTTCGGCGCCCCCTATGCCACCCTGGCCATGCGCGGCGCCGAGGTCTACTCGTCAGTGCCCGACAACGGCTACGAGTCGCGGGACGGCACCTCGATGGCTACCCCCAACGTGAGCGCGGTCGCGGCCAAGTGCCTCACCTTGGCGCCCAAGCTGACGCCTCAGGACATGCGCAAGATCCTCGTCGACACCAGCGACCGCAGCGACTACTGGAAGGACCTGTGCCTTGCCGGTGGGCTGGTGAACCAAGGCCGCGCCACTCGCCTCGCCGCGCTCATCGGGCTGGTCCAGGGCCACGCTGGCGAGCAGGCGAGCTCGGCGGAGCGCGTCGGCATCGATCCGCAGGTTGCCGCCGACAGGCTGGAGCTTCGAGGCGAGGAGCGAGTGAAGCTTCTCGCCATGCTCGCCGAGTATCCGGTCCCCGCGCCCTGATCGCCCCGTCTCGCTCATTGTGCGGAACCGCCAGATCTTCCGGATGAATCTGCCCATATCCGCGCAACTTCATCATTCGGACGGGCGACAATCAGTGTGGGTGAAATGCTGTCACTTCTCGAGGAGACGCCATGGCCTATCCCCTTCTGCGAGTTGGTGCGAGTGGTTCCCAAGTCTCTAAGCTCCAGGAGCTGCTGGAACGCGCAGGGACCAGCGCTGGCGCAGTAGACGGAGATTTCGGGAAGCAGACCCAGGAGGCGGTCAAGGCGTTCCAGCGCGCCAGAGGGCTGGACGCCGATGGCATCGTCGGGAAGGCGACCTGGGCGGCGCTCGATGGCTTCGAAGCTCCCAAGCAGACCCAGCGCCGCCTCAGCGAAGGCGACCGCTTCCAGGTCAGCCCCGAGAACCAGACCGGGACGGTCGGGAAGGTGCCCAGCAGTGGTGATGCGAACCCATTCCACGAGCAGTTCATCCGCGCAGCGCGTGCGGTCGGTGTGCCCGAGTCCTGGGCGTCGAGCCCCGCGCTCATGAAGCTCGTCGAGAAGGAGTCGGGATTCGATCCCTCCGCCAGGAACAAGAGGAGCACCGCGCAAGGCCTGTTCCAGATGCTCAAGGGCACCTACAAGGGCGTGGGAATGGCCGACTCATGGGGAACACAGGACCCCTACACGCAGGCAGTCGCGGGCTTCTCCTACATCAAGGAGCGCTATAAGACGCCGGAGAGGGCGTACGCCTTCCACAAGAGCCACGGCTACTACTAGCGAGCGAAGCTGCGCACCCGCCAGCAACAAGGCGCGGCAGACACCTAAAGAGGCAGGCTGCCCAGGAGCAGCGAAGGTCGAGAAGGGCGAGGCCCTTCTCGACCTTCACTTTGGGCGCTACCGACAAGCTACGACATGGGACATGTCTCGGGACTCAAGCGCCCGGCCCTGGCAACCCTTCACCTGCCAGCACCCTTCGGTCGCCACAGCGACTCTGCTCAAAGCAGAGAATTTCCACCCCAGTAGAATTCTGGCGACAGTCGGGTAGACTTCGGTGCGGGGAGGTACGGGGGTTGGAGAACCTCGATGGCTCGAGCCAACCTGACTCAATCGCTCGCTGCTCGCCGCCTGCTGTGGCTCGAGGCCTTGGGCTTTCTGCTGGTGATTCTCGCGATGTGGGCCGATGAGGTGTTCGACGTGCCGGCACTTCTCGGCGGGCAGGCAACGCCCGTGAACTGGTTGGAAGGCATCCTCGAAACAGTCTTGGTGAGTGTCCTGGGCTTGATTACCGTGGCGCTTTCCGCCCGGCTTCTGCGGCGGGTGCGCCAACTCGAAGGGCTCATCTCCGTCTGCTCGATCTGCAAGCGCATCCACGCAGAAGATCAGAGCTGGGTCCCGCTCGAAACCTACGTGCGAGAGCGCTCCGACGCGGACTTCACGCACGGCTTGTGCCCGGACTGCATCCGCAGCCACTACCCGAGCGTCGCAGCACGGGTCCTCAAGCGCCCTGCGAGCTGATGCCATCACCCGGGGGCAGGCCCCACCTCGGTCAGGGGGCCGGTCCGCAGGGGCGGCCAAAGCCGACCTTCTGCCTCAGGCGCCTGGCAGATGACCAAGTAGCCGGGCGCACTGCGAAGACCCGGCTTGACACCCACAGTATGTGAGCCTTCGATCAGTCATGTGGCGAGCATCGTCGAGACGGCTGCTTTCACCCGATATCCCGGGCGGCGCTCCCGCGCTCCCCGGAGTGCCTTGCGAGCGTGGCTGCGTCTACTCCTTCGGCCTGCAGCACCTCACCATCGCCATCATCGGCTTCGACCTCGAGGCGGCCCGCATCATCTTCGCCAACCGCGCCGCGATCTCGCTGTTGGAGCGGCTTGGTCTGCGCCGTGACTACAAGGAGCTGCTGCGCAAGTTCCACTTCGACGCCAAGCACGAGCCGGCACCGGGGGTCGCGATCGAGGTCTCCCTCGAGGGTCTCTCGCTCGAGCGGACGCACTGCTTGATCGCAGGCCGGTTCGCTTGGCTGATCCTCCAGGACGTCACCGCGCAGGGAGAGAATCAGCGACGAATCGACGCATGCGAGGCCCGGTTCCAGGCAGTCGCCCAGGCTTCTCAGGACGCCATCTTCTTTCTCGACCCGGAAGGCCAGGTGGCCTACTGGAACCCGGCAGCCGAGCGGCTGCTGGGGTGGAGGGCCGACGAGGTCCTGGGCAAGCCGCTCGACGCCCTTCTCGAGGGAATGGACCTCAAGACGCAGCTCGCGGCCTCCGAGCCCTCAGGCCGCCTGGAGTGCAGGGCCCAGACGCGCGATGGCAGGAGCGTCTCGCTCGAGGTCACCTACGCAGCCTCCCAGCAGGGCAACGAGAAAATCTTCGCCGGCTTCGTCCGCGACGTCTCCGAGCGCGACCGCATCGCCAATGACCTGCGTCGCAGCCGTGAGCTGTACCAGACCATCGTCGACTTCGCCGCCGACTGGATCTACTGGACCAACCTGGAGGGCACGCGCTTCCTCTACTGCTCCCCGGCGTGCGAGAAGATCACCGGATACTCGGTGGAAGAGATGACGGCGCGGCCCCAGCTTCTGCATGACATGGTGCACCCCGCGGACCGGGAGCGCTGGAACGAGCACCTCGTGGCAGTACGCGCCGACATCGCGCACGGCGCCCTGGAGTTCCGCATCTTCGCCAAGAACGGCTCGGTGCGCTGGGTGCGGCACGCCTGCCGCCACGTCTCGGGCGAGGGCGATACCCCGCCCGGCATCCGCGGGTCGCACGCCGACATCACCGCGCGCAAGCGCGCGGAGGACGAGCGGACGAGGCTGGTCGCCGCGCTTAGCTCCACTGCCGAGGCGGTGAGCATCATCGACACCCAGGGAATCGTTCTGTACGTGAACACTGCGTTCGAGCGCCTCACCGGCTACTCCGCCGACCGCTCCATTGGCCGTCCGCTCGCCTCGCTGGTGCCGGCGTCGCCCGGATCAGAGCGCCCGCATATCAGCCTCACGCGAGTGCGCCAGGGAGAGATCTGGCGCGGCACGTTTTCGGCCCTGCGCCAGGACAATACGGCCTATCAGCTCGAGGCCACCGTCGCGCCCGTCCGCGGCGAAGGCGAGGTGGCCACCCTGGTCGCGGTGGGTCGGGACGTCACCGAGCGCGCCCGCCTGGAGTCGATCGCCGAGGCCGTCAACACCATGGACAACATCGGCTACATCTTCTCCGGCATCCGCCATGAGCTGGGCAACCCCATCAACTCCATCAAGATGACCCTCAGCGTCCTGGACGCGAACCTCGAGACCTACTCCAGGGCCCAGGTCCAGGAGTACGTCACCCGCAGCCTCTCGGAGATCGCCCGCGTCGAGTACCTGCTGCGCACGCTCAAGAGCTTCAACATGTTCGAGACCCCCGAGCTCCTCGACGTAGGGGTTGGGGGCTTCCTCGCCAGCTTTCGCAACCTCGTCGTCGCAGAGTTCGCCAAGCGAGGCATCGAGCTCACCTTCATTCATCACCCCGAGGCCCGCGCCGCGCGCACCGACCCCCGGGCGCTACAGCAGGTGCTGCTCAACATCCTGACCAATGCCTCCGACGCCGTAGATGGGTGCGAGGCCCCCAAGATCGTGGTTTCTGTGTTCCGCTCCTCGCGCGGAATCACCTTCCAGGTGACCGACAACGGCGCCGGCATGACCACGGAGCAGCAGCGCAACCTCTTCAGACCCTTCCACACCACCAAGGCCCGGGGCACTGGGCTGGGGCTGATCATCGCCCGCAAGCTGCTCTCGAGGATGGGCGGGGCCATCGAGATCTCGAGCGAGCACAAGGCAGGTACCATCATCGATCTGATCATTCCGGAGGCTTCGTGAGCCCTCCCCTGACGCTGCTCATCGTGGATGACGACGAGGTGTTCGCCGACGCCGCCTCGCGGTGGCTCGGCGGCCCCTCGCTCGCGGTGCTGCGGGCCTGCACCGCGGCCGACGCCCGCTCCATGGCGGTCAGCCGGCACGTCGACCTGATCCTGCTCGACGAGAAGCTTCCCGACGGCCTGGGCCACCAGCTCTGCCCCGAGCTCCTCGCCGCCAACGAGGGGGCGAAGATCATCTTCATGACCGCCTTCCCGAGCGTGGAGCACGCGGTGCGCGCCGTCCGGGCCGGGGCCACCGACTATGTCTCCAAGCCCTGCGAACCAGCCGAGCTCAAGCTCGTGGTGAGCCAGGCGTGCCGCGCCCTCGAGCTCGAGCGGGTCGAAGCGCGAGCGGGCTACCGCAGCTCCCGCGAGAAGAACGCCACCGTGCTCCTCGGTGAAGGGCTGGCGGAGACTCGTCGCCTGGTCGACATCGCCGCCACCACGCAGGCCCCAGTGCTCGTGACCGGCGAGACAGGCACCGGCAAGAACGTCGTCGCCAAGGCCATCCACTTCGCCGGCAGCGCGCGGCGCGACGCTTTCGGGAGCATCAACACCGCCGCGTTCCCCGAGAACCTGATCGTGGCCGAGCTCTGCGGCTACGAGCGAGGAGCCTTCACGGGCGCTGTCGCTTCGTCCACGGGCATCTTCGAGATGGCCGAGGGCGGCACCCTGGTTCTGGACGAGATCGGAGAGATGCCCCTGCACCTGCAGGCCAAGCTTCTCAGCGTGCTGGAGGACAAAGTCATCAAGCGCCTCGGAGGCACCGCGCTCAAGCCGGTCGACGCGCGAGTCATCGCCACGACCAACGCCGACCTCGAGTCGGCCATCGCCAGAAAGGCCTTCCGCGAGGATCTCTTCTACCGCCTCAGCGTCATCCGGATCCATGTCCCACCCCTGCGCCAACGCCCCCAGGACATCCCCGAGCTGTGCCGCCACTTCTTGCGGACCCTGGGGCAAGGCACACCCCCCGATCTCCCGGAGACGGAGCTGGCGGCGCTGCAGGCCTACCCCTGGCCCGGAAACGTCCGCGAGCTGCGCAACGTCATCGAGCGTGCGCTCCTCCTGCGCCGGAGCGACCGGTTGGCTCCCTCGGAGCTGTTGGGCGTTCGCGCTCCCGCCCCTCGGGAGGACACGACGAGCCGGCCGACCCCTTCTCATGAAACCCTGGAGCAGGTCGAGCAGCGATACATCTCGCAGGTGCTGGGCGAGTGCAGCGGCAACCTTTCGCAGGCCGCGCGGCGGTTGGGCATCGCCCTCTCCACCCTCAAGCGCAGGCTCAAGACCCCCGAAGCTCCCCAGTAGCCCACCAGTGAATCCTGTGCGTTTCCGGTCGTTCGCTCATATTGAGTGGCCCAGAACGCATGGACCGAGGTTCAACCCCTTGAGTTCAGATGCCTTCGGCGTGGCACGCAGCCTGCTTCAGCTGGGCCTGGGAGGTCGCTCGTGAAGCGGATCTTGATCGTCGACGACGAGAACGCATTCCGGCTGAGCCTCGCGGATGGCTTGCGGGCTTACTCGGACCGGTTCGAGGTCCTCTCGGCAGAGACGGGGGCCAAGGCCATCTCGCTGCTGCAGACAAAGCAGGTGGATCTGGTCCTCACCGACCTGAAGATGCCCGAGATGGACGGTTTCGAGCTCATATCCTGGATGTCCAGGAGCCGACCCAGCGTCCCGGTCATCGCCATGACCGCCTACGGCACCCCGGAGATCGAGGCCCAGCTCGAGCGTCATGGGGTGACGCGTTGTCTCGACAAGCCGCTCGACCTGAAGGTCGTCGCCGAGACCATTCAGGACGAGCTCGACTCCGACTCGTCGGGGTTCGTCCACGGCTTCCCCTTGGCGACCTTCCTCCAGCTCATCGGCATGGAGAAGAAGAGCTGCACTCTCACGATCAGCTCGGAAGGCCGGGTGGGCGCCCTCCACCTGCTCAAGGGCGATCTGGTGGCGGCCGAGACCCGAGATCTTCATGGCATCGAGGCGGCCTACGATATCGTCGCCTGGGAGAAGCCGGCCATCGAGATGGCTCGCCTCGCCTGGCGACAGGACCGACAGGTTCACGAGAGTCTCAACCACGTCCTGATGGAGGCCTTCCGGCTGCAGGACGAGCGAGAGAGGAGCGCGGCGCGAGCTGCGCATGAGTCCCCCTCCAACGGGGAGGGGATGTCCGCGAAGGTCTCACCCATCACCAAGGAGAAAGCCATGGCGCTGGAAAAGCATCTGCAGTCACTGAGGGAGATCAAGGGCTACAAGGCTTCTGGGGTCATGAACTTCACCGGCGAGTCGCTGATCGTCGACTCCAGTGATCCCAACATCGACCTGGCGCTGGTCGGGGCCACCTTCAACGACATCTTCCGGTCCGCGCACGACGCGTCCAAGAAGATCGGTCTCGACGCCTGCAAGGAGACCATCATCACTACCCCCAAGGGAGTGGTGGTGATGCGCTGCACGGGCACCGACGCGAAGGCGCACCTCCACATCATCGGCATTCTCGCTGCCGACGGAAACCAGGCATTGATGAAGATGCAGATCGAGAAGATGGTCGGCCCGGTGATCGACGAGGTCGCAGGGTAGATAGAGGCGCAGGGGACGGTTGCTCGCACGCGTGTTGTCTTTGTCCGCAAACAGCGGTTCTACGGGCTCGACGCGGCAGGGGATGGTCGCGAAGATCTCACCCATCACTCAGGAGCAGACCATGGCACTGGAGAAGCAGCTGCAATCCCTCAGGGAGATCAACGGCTACAAGGCCTCCGGCATCATGAGCTACACGGGCGAGGCCCTGGCCGTCGACTCCAACGACCCCAACATCGATCTGGTGCTGGTCGGAGCGACCTTCAACGACATCTTCCGGTCCGCCCACGATGCCTCCAAGAAGATCGGCCTCGACGCCTGCAAGGAGACCATCATCTCCACCCCCAAGGGCGTGGTGGTGATGCGCTGCACGGGCGTCGACGCGAAGGCGCACCTGCACATCATCGGGATTCTCGCCGCCGACGGAAACCAAGCGTTGCTGAAGATGCAGATGGAGAAGATGGTCAAGCCGGTGATCGACGAGATCGTCAAGTAGCCAGGTTTCGCTTGACCAGTCGACTGAGCATCCCTGTCGCCTGCTGGAGCAGTTTGAATGCCGCCGGCCCAGCCGGGATTTGGAGGGGACGAGGACAGCTTGGCGGTGACCGGCTGCTTCATCACCTCGAGGCCCATTGAGGCGGCGATCGGCCACCCGATCGCCGCCCGCCCGAGGCTTGAGGACTGGCGTGCGCAAGCGCGCTGAGCCAGACGGCCCGACGGCCCTGGCATGGCTCGTGACGTCGCATGGGCTGACCAACGGCCGATGGGGTCCCGGCTCGGGGAGCACGGGGCCGAGGTCCAAGCGACCTCGACGATCTACCGGACTGCCGTCGGCCTGTGCCGACCCGGCGCGATCGACTTGTGGCGCCCGGGGGCGCGGCGCCGGCTCCCGCGAGAGCCCGAGCCTCGTGGCCGCCAACTCCGCGCGGGAGCCAGGCGGGGCACACCAAATGGAGAAGCCCGGCCTCTGCGAGACCGGGCCCCCCTATCGACTTCACCAGAAACCGATTTAGACCGGGCGCACGTTCGCGGCCTGCAGGCCCTTCGGGCCCTTGGACACGTCGAACTGCACCTTCTGGCCCTCGGCCAGGGTGCGGAACCCCTCCGTCTGGATGGCAGTGTGGTGGCAGAACACATCCTCGCCACCGTCATCCTGCTGGATGAAGCCGAAGCCCTTCGAGTCGTTGAACCACTTCACAGTACCAGTAGCCATTGCGGTAGATGCTCTTTTCTGTACATCCAATCCGAGGGGCAGAAACGCCACTCGGTCCCTGTTCGATTCGAAAGGGGTCACGCCTTATAACCCATCGACGCGAGGAAGTCGAGCCACCCGGCTCCACCTCTCACACGGACCGATGGACCGCGGCTCTTTCGACCCCCTTCTCCTTCTCGGTCCTCTCCTTCTTCTCGGCCGCGCGCTGCTTGCGCTTGGCCGCCTTCTCCGCCTGCCACTCCAGGCGGGCCAGCTCCTTCTGACGCTTCATCGCTCCAGGATTCTGGGCCACGGTTCCTCCTTGGGCACGATCCCTTGCGAGGACAAGGTCTGCTCTTTTCGGGTTGCTTGGACTCCCCTCCACCCTCTCAGGAAGACGGGAGTCCCCTCGCCGGGCCGCCTACTCAGTGAGCTGGGCGCCCTTGAGGGAATGGAACCCAAGAGACGAGCCTGCAGCACGTCCGGCCTCCACCTCGAAGACCTTGCCGTTGAGGGTGAAGTAGCGATAGCCCGCGGCGGTGGCCCGGTCTGCCACCTCAGGCAACGCGCCAGCCTCCTGGAACACGTCTGATTTCTTGAGAAGCCTCGTGGTTTTCATGCTCCGACCTCCGGACGGCCTCACCAGAGATCGGGAGACCACTCCAACTGGATTCATCCTCTTCCTGCCTTGCAGGTCGACAGCGGTGCTGCCGTCCCGATTTTCTAAACAACAGGCCCTTTCCGAGAATTCTACGGCCATCCTCGCCATCGCCCCGGAGCCAGAGCGTCCGCGAGGCGACGCCCCTCTTTCTCGGCTCACCGCTTGGCAACGAGGCGAGGCCTCGGCCGCTTTGGCAGGAGGCCTTTGTCGGACCCTCCACCCATCAGCGTGCTAGGATGCCGCCACCTCGGACACCGATGACCTCGGCTTCCGCGCGGCCCGAAGCGGGTCCGCCTGCATGGGTCGCCACGCGATTCGCAGAGGAGCCGAAGGAGCGTCGGGACTCCATCCCTCTCGACCGGAAACGACGGAGGCGCGTTGGGCGCGCTACCGTTCGTGTCTGCTCACCCGAACGGAGGAATCATGAACGCAAAGACCGAGAAGGCGCAGGAGCCGGTGGTCGAGCCCGTGAAGGAGCTGGCAGAGACGGACTACGAGTCGCTGGTGCTGAAGGCGACGCAGCCGGTGGTCCTCGACTTCTATGCGGCCGACAGCGAGGTCTGCAAGGCCCTGGGGCCGCGCTTCGATGCGGTTGCCGGAAAATTCGCAGGCAAGATGCTCTTTTTCCGAGTCCTGCGGCAGAAGAGCCCCGCCCTCTCCGAGAAACTGGGCGTGACCGAGACCCCGACGTTGGTCTTCTTCAAGGGCGGCAAGGAATTCGGCGAGCGGCTCAAGGGCCAGGCCATCCAGCGCACCGCTCTGAAGGCGCAGGTCGAGGCGATGCTCAAGTAGCCGTCCTTCCGCGCGCCAGCCCAGCCGTGACACCGGCGAGGGCTGAGACGTGGACCTGCTCGGGGCGAGCTCTGCTCGCCTTGACGGGCCCACCTGATTCCCTCGCCGCCGTTGCTGCTCGCTCCAGGGGTCGGTGCACGGAGCGAGGCCGGCCCTACTCCCGCAGCCAGAGCTCGCTGCCAGCATCGTTGAAGAGCCTCGTCCAACCCGGACGCTGCGCGACCCCGGTCGCGATAGGGGTCCCAGGGCGCGCGAGCACCCAGCGCACGCCTTCGCCCTCGAGGCGCGTGACATCGCCCTTCCGCTCGATCTCGAGGTAGCGGGCGAAGATGTTGCTTGAACCGAGGAACGGCTCTAGCCGGCCGTCGACATAGGTGGGCACGTCGCGAAACACGAGGTAGCCACCCCAGTCGAAGTAGTGGAAGCCCGGCTCCTTCTCGAGGCCACGCGCGCGGAGCAGGTCGACCGCAGCAATCGGCGCGATCGTGCGGATCTCCGCTGCGGTCCCTGCCAGCCGCAGCGCCCCGACGCCCCCCAGCAGCAGCACGGCGACGGCCGCGACCGCCAAGTTGAGCCGCTCCTCGCGCAAGCCTCTCGGGGAGACGATCCCCGCGAGCTGCTCGGCGAGCAGCGGGGCGGCGACGAGCGCCAAGGCCGAGTGCAGCCGCGCGGCGCGCAAGGCGGCCAGAAGCAGCACCGCCGCAAAGCCGAGCTCGAAGAGCGGCAATGGCTTCCTGCTGCGCCACGAGGTCAGGAAGAGAGCAAGGGCGAGCCCTACCAGGATCCAGGCGCTGGGATCGGTCCAGGGCACGGGCGCCCACTCCTGCACTGCATCGAGTGGGGCGTTGCCGCCAACCAAGGCGAAAGGTCGCTCCACCAGCGCCGGGCCGATGGGGTTCACGAACAGGGCAGCGATCGAAAGGCAGGCCCCCAGGCAGAGCATCGACCGAGCGCCCGGCGGAAGAGCCCGGGCGGCCAGACGCCCGAAGCGCAACGGCAGAAAGCCCGAGGCGAGCGTTGCCGCGAGCGGGCCAAAGCCGATCGGCCAGCTGCCATGGGTGTTGATCCAGAGGGCGAACACCACCGGCAGCCCCAGAGCGGCGCGGGTGCGTCCACGGGCGACGAGCTCCAGAAGCAGCAGCTCGGCGGCCAGGCACAGGTGCCCGAACAGCAGCGGCCGGGCGATGAAGTGCCCCGCGGCGACGAACAGGCTCAGGCCGACGGCGAGCCCGCTGGCCCTGACGTTGCCCTGCGAGCGCGACTCGGCAGCCAGGAAGAGCAGTACCGCGACCAGCGCGATGAGCAGCGCCTTGAAGACCGCCACGCCAGGGAAGCCGCCGGCCAGGAAGGCCAGGGCCAGAAGGATCTGCGCCAACCAATCATTGGCGAGGTAGGGTGCGCCACCGGCGGTCCAGGAGCACTCGACGACAGTCGGCAGCTCATGCCGCTCGAGCGTCTCCAGCCCCAGGCGCAGGTGCCAGAACAGGTCCGCGTCGCCGAAGTGGTCGAGCGCGAGCTTGGCCCCGACCAGAGCCACCAGCACGAGGATCATCGTACGCGCGCGCATCCTGGGGGCATCCAAGCAGACCGGAAGGCGCACCAGCAACCCTCGCTCGCCCCCGACTGCAAGAATTCTCAACCTGGCGCACGCGAGGAGAGGGCTTGCTCCGCGAGGATGGGGGCAAGCCAAGCGCTGCGCTCACACCCAAACTCTGCGCGAATAGGCTTCCAACGCCTTGCGGGCGCATACCCGAACCCGCGGTCGAGGATCGCGCCACGTCAGCGGCAGGGCGCTTCCCCGGAGGCGGCGCGCGGTCCTGCGGCGCGTCGAGAGGCCTCGGCACCGAGATCGACGAGCGGGTCACCCTTCGGCACAGCCTCGGTCCGCGGCCGCCCCCTGCAGCACCGCACCTCGGCGCACGA
>JACRCT010001251.1 GCA_016218885.1 Deltaproteobacteria bacterium
ATCCCCGCTACAAGGACTGGCTCTCCATCTATTAGTCCGCCTCCCTCCCTGATCCTTCGCCCAAGCCCCCATGGCCGTTCGCCCGACCCTCCCCGAGATGGCCTCCTCCGAGGTGGAGATGGACGAGAACCCGTTCAACCTCGAGAACCCGAAGATCCTCGACATCGCCCCCCCGGAGCCCCGCTCGATCGAGGAGGCAGGCCTGCGGCTGGCCATGCTCGCCGAGATCGCCATGAAGTTCCTCTACTACCGGGGCATGGGCACGGGAGTGGAGATCGCCTCGGAGATGCGCCTGCCCTGGACCGGGGTGGTCGACAAGGTCATCGACTTCCTCACCGCAGAGAAGCTGGTCGACCTGCGCGGCGGCAAGGGCTACGGCCGGGCCACGGTCGACTTCGTCCTCACCGAGAAGGGTCGCGAGTACGCCCGCGACGCCCTGCAGCGCTCCACCTACGTCGGCCCCGCCCCCGTGCCCGTCGAGCAGTACAACGCCCTCATCACCAGCCAGACCGCCGAGAACCCGGTCGTCTCCAAGCACGATCTGCAGACCGCGCTCTCGCACCTGGTGGTGGATACGGGCATCGTGGAGAGGCTGGGACCAGCGGTGAACTCGTCCCGCTCGCTCTTCCTCTACGGCCCTCCCGGCAACGGCAAGACCTCCCTGGCCGAGGCCATCTACTCCATGCTCGGCGGCGAGGCCTTCATTCCGCACTGCCTGGAGGTCGACGGGCAGATCATCAAGGTCTTCGACGCCCTGAACCACTCGCCCATCGCCCTGGAGATGCCGGGGCGGGCCCGCGACGGCAAGAGCCGCACCTACGAGATGGACCACCGCTGGCAGCTGTGCCGCCGCCCGTCGGTCATCGTGGGCGGCGAGCTCACCCTCGAGACCCTCGACCTCGTCTACAGCGACACGGCCCGCTTCTACGAGGCCCCGTTCCAGGTCAAGGCCAACGGCGGCATGCTGCTCATCGACGACTTTGGCCGGCAGAAGGTCCACCCCACCGACCTCCTGAACCGGTGGATCGTCCCCCTCGAGAAGCGGGTCGACTACCTGACCCTGCACACCGGCAAGAAGTTCGAGATCCCCTTCGACCAGCTCATCGTCTTCTCCACCAACCTCGACCCCAAGGAACTGGTCGACGAGGCCTTCCTGCGGCGCATCAAATACAAGATCGAAGTCGGCAACCCGACCGAGCAGTCCTACCGGGAGATCTTCCGCCGCCTGTGCGATGCCTCGGGCATCCCTTACGTCGAGCAGGCGGTCACTTACTTGCTCGAGAAGTACTACAAGCCCCGCAAGATGAGCCTGCGCGCCTGCCATCCGCGAGACATCATCTCCCTGGTCAAGGACGCTGCCCGCTACCGCCAGCTCCCGCCCGCCCTCAGCAAGGAGCTGCTCGACCAGGCCTGCCAGGTCTTCTTCGTCGAGCTCTAGCGCACGTTCGGCCAGCCGCCCCTCAAGAGACGTTTCCTTTCAAATCCCGGCACTTGCGCGTGCAGGCGGCTCGCAGCCGAGAGGAGTTGCCGACTCGGGCCGCTCGTCCGCGCGAGACGGCTTTCGGCTCGTTCGCGGCGCTGGCCGCACAGGCTGCGTGAGGTGCGCTTTCACGTGCTGTCTTGTTCAATTCGTTGACGCCCGAAATGCAAACGTTTAGAGTTTCTCGGTTATTGGGCTATCTGCGCCAGGCGCCGCCCCACCTCACAGGCGCGCTGCGAGGCTGAGCCAGCGCGGCGCGCACGGAGCCAGCCTTCGCATGAAGACGCGCTATGTCGACATCGACGACCGCACCGATGACCTACGGCGGTTGATGCGCAAGGAGAAGGAGCGGGCGCGTCAATTCCTGGCCAAGTTCGACTGCTCGCTCATCTACCACGAGAACGCCCTGGAAGGGATCGTGTTCAGCAGCCAGGAGCTGCTGGCTGCGCTCGACCCCAATGCCGTGGCCGCCGATGCCTCCATCGTTCCGATCTTCACCGAGATCCGCAATCACCGGGCCGCGCTGGACCTCGTTCGCGAAGAGGCCGGCGACAAGAGATCGCGAATCACCGTCACCCTGTTCAAGAAGCTGTACGAGGTTCTCGGCACGGGCATCGAGGGACGGGAGAAGGCGGTCTACCGGCGCGACATGCCGCTGCACCGCACCTACTTCCACGACATCTCCCAGCCAGCCAACATCCCGGCACAGCTCGAGAAACTGGTGGATTTCACCACCACCGCCGAGTACCGCGAGTTCCATCCCATCAACCAGGCCGCCACCATCCACTGGATGCTGATGCAGGCCTTTCCCTTCACGGAGAACAGCGGGAAGGTGGCGCGGCTGGTCTCCCACCTCATCCTCATCCGCGCCGGCTACCTTCCGGCCATCATCCACGCCATCGACCGGCAGCGTTATTACGAGAGCCTGCGGCTCCCCGTGGGCACGCTGCGCCAGCTGTTGCTCGAGGCGATGGAGAACTCGTTGGAGAACGCGTTCAAGTACTTCAGCCAGCAGGCCGCCATCCGCGTCCACCGCGCTTCCGGCGAGTAGCTTCCCCAAGTCCTTTCGACCACTCCTCGGCTTCCTCCGCTCGCTCTCGCCGAGGTTCTCCGGAAGCTGCGCGGCTGCTCGCATCGTTTCCCCAGGGAGACCGCCATGATTCTCGGCGCCCACGAGTCCATCGCCGGTGGAGTGTCCAAAGCCTTCGAGCGAGCCGAGGCCGACACCGCCGAGTGCCTGCAGATCTTCACCAAGAATGCCCGGGGCTGGGCGGCCAAGCCCCTCGACGAGGGCGAGATCGCCTCGTTCAAGGCCGAGGCGAAGCGCACCGGCTTCCCCGCCATCGCCCACTGCACCTACCTGGTCAATCTGGCCGCCGAGGACTCGGCGCTGCGGCAGAAGTCGCGGCTCGGCTTCGCCGATGAGCTCGAGCGCTGCACCAGGTTGGACATCCCCTGGCTCGTTCTCCACCCTGGTGCCCACGCCGACGCGAGCACCGGAATCCGCCTCATCGCCGAGGGGTTGGACGCCGCCTTTGCCAAGGTCCCCGGCCCCTCCGGCGTGCTGCTTGAGGTGACGGCCGGCCAGGGCACGAGCATCGGGCACCAGTTCGGCCAGATCGCCGCCATCCTCGATGCCACCCAAGGGTCCGACCGCCTCGGCATCTGCCTGGACACCTGCCACCTGTATGCGGCGGGCTACGACATCGGCACCCGCGAGGGCTATGACCGGACCCTGAAGGAGCTGGACCAGGCCGTCGGGCTGTGCCGGGTGAAAGCCATCCACCTCAACGACTGCCTCAAGCCGCTGGGCTGCCGTGTCGACCGCCACGAGGAGATAGGCGAGGGAGAGCTGGGGCTTGCGCCCTTCGGCTACTTCCTGGCCGACCCCCGCCTCGCCAAGGTCCTGGGGATCCTCGAGACCCCCGAGCCCGAGAAGTACAAGGCAAACCTCAAGAAGCTGCGCGCCCTGGCCGGCAAGCCGCCTTCCACCAAGGCCAGGCGCTGAGCCTCCCCCGGAAGAGGCCTCCCAGACGCCCGAACGGGCAGCGACCTCGAGGAACCTGATCGCCGGGTTGTTCATCGAATGCAGTGAGCAGATTTGAGTTCGGGATCTTCGAATACGGGGAGAGCTGCTTCAAGGCCCCGTACGAGGGCTCCCTAGGATGGCCCGCTCCTGAATGTCCCAGCGACAACTTCGAAGAAGCATCCGGTGGAGAGGCGACGCCGAGCTGCTGCTGGCAGTGGAGCCCCGATCCGGCATGCCCTCCCACAAGCGAGCACACGAGACTGCGGAGGATGAGCCTGCGGCCGGAGATGCGGAGGACCGGCCGCCGAGCGGCATCGTCTCCGAGCTTCCGACGAAGGAGAAGCTGGCTCGGCTCGGCCAGCTGGTCAGCGGCAGACGCCGGGCGTTGATCCTCACGCATGACAATCCCGACCCGGATTCGCTGGCAGCCGCCCTGGCCCTCGCCCATCTGCTCGAGCACCGTGCGAACCTTCCCTGCCGAATCGCCTATGGGGGGATCGTCGGCCGCGCCGAGAACACTGCCATGATCCGCGTGCTTCACCTGCCGGTCCTTCCGGCCACGCGGGTGGACTTCTCGCAGGAGGACGTGCTGGCGTTGGTGGACACCCAGCCGCAAGCCAAGAACCACAGCCTGCCTGCCGGCCTCACCCCCGACATCGTGATCGACCACCACCCGGCGCGCGACGGCATCGAGCAGGTGCCCTTCGCCGACGTGGGGCACAGCGGGGCGACCTGCAGCATCCTGGTCGAGTACCTGCGCGCCGCGCGGATGGCCCTGTCCACCGAAGTGGCCACCGCGCTCTTCTACGGCATCAAGGCCGACACCCGCGACCTGGGGAGGCAGACCTTCCAGGTCGACATCGACAGCTACCTGTACCTGCTGCCCAGGGTGGACAAGGACGCGCTTGCGCAGATCGAGCACCCTGCCCTGCCCGCCCGCTACTTCCGGCTCTACAACCTTGCGATCGAGAAGGCTCGCGTCCACCAGAACGCCGTCGAGGTGGACCTGGGCGAGATCTACTCGCCGGACATGGTGGCCGAGGTCGCCGAGCGGATGCTCTCGCTCGAGGGGATGAAGTGGTCGCTGGCCTACGGCAGCTACCAGGGCCAGCTCTTCCTCTCCATCCGCACCCGCGACCGGCGCATGAACGCCGGGCGGCTCATCCGCGAGATCTGCGAGGACCTGGGCGGCTCTTCCGGCGGACACGGGTCGATGGCGGGCGCCCGCCTGCCGCTGCACGGCACCCGGGACCAGAGGCGGCGGCTCAAGCGCAGCCTCGTGTCGCGATTCCTCTCGGAGTTCGGGGTCCACGACCGCAAGGGCCAGAAGCTGCTCGCCTTGGGATAGTCACTTCCGATCGATCGGAAGTGGGTCCTGCGTGAACCCGCCCGCGCGCCAACGGAACAGCCGCGCCATCCCCGCCCTCCCCTGCGAAACGGAGACCACCAGCCAGCCCACGTCCCTCCAGAGCGGCTCGCCGCCGGCCATCGCCTGCTCCAGGTCCTCGGGCGAGAGCGCTGCGGGGCCGTCAGGATGGGAGTGGTAGATGGCCTGGAGCGCCGCTCCCCGCTGCCTCGCCCGGAGCAGGGCGTCGACGAGCTGGCCGGGGCTCAGCTCGAAGCGCTCCCGGCGGTCGCCGGCGACGTTGCCCACGGCCACGACTTGGAGCTCACCCGCTCGCTCGGAAAACACCAACCCGCAGGCCTCCTCGGGGTAGGCCTCTTCGGCGTGGGCGCGGATCGCTCCAAGCCACTGAGGAGGATCTCCAACCTCGACGGTGTCCGCCGCCCGAAGACCTGCCGCGCCTCCCGCCACCGGGGGCAGCACGGTGATGAGATCCCCCTCACAAACGCAGGCATCCAGCCCGCCGAGCGGGCGAGCGTCGGCGTCGTTCAGGAACAGCGTGTAGTAGCGGCGCAGCCCGCCGGCCTCGTCCAGCAGCCGGGTGCCGAGATGGGGATGGCGCGCAGAGGCGTCCGCCAGCACCTGGCGGATGGAGCCGCCCTGGGCGGCGATCTCGCGCTCGAGGCCACACATTTCGGCGAGCGAGCCGGGCAGGACGAGCAGGGGCACGGGGCGATGGTAACGCGGGTCCGGCTCGCCAGGATGGATTCGCGCGATTGCGCCCGCTCGCACGGGAGGCTTCATGAAGGGGTACCTCCTGGTGGCCGGGCTAGCCTTGATGAGCTGCAAGCAGGCGCCAGACGAGCCGTCCCACGCCAGGCCCTTGGGGCGCGAGGCCTGCGTGGACCGCTGGCTAAAGGCCCAGGACCTCAACCCCTATGGCGACCCTCGAGGCACCACCTACGCCGGCGGCAACCCGCTCTTCGACGAGAGGACCGGGGTATCGGAAGACCGCGTAGAGCGCGTCACCCGCAAGCACCCGGAGGCAGGCCGAGCGTGCGCCGTGCCGGACGGGGGCCGGTGACAGGGGCGGGAAGGCGGGTGCTATGCTCTCTCGCGCCCCGGGCTCCTCCGGGGTCCCCTCGACCGGTCCTGCCAGTGGAGAGCTCTGCCCCGCCGAAGGCCAACTTCACCGACCGGCGCACGCGCGTCCAGGCGGTGCTTTCGGCCAGGGGGATCCCCGCGCAGGGCGACCCTGACCAGAGCTGGGTGCACGAGAAGTTCATCACCCGTGCGCGCACGCTCTTCTTCGCGCGGCTGGCTTTCCTGACCATCGGCCTGGGGCTTCTGGCGGTGCCCTTCTGGAGCCAGGCGTTCGGCATCCGCGGGCACATGGGGTTCGTCGTCTACTTCGGGATGCTCAGCTACTCGATCGCCAACTTCCTGGTGGTCGAGCACCGCGCGGTGGGGACCTACGCCACCTTCGTCACCCTCTGCTTCGACCTGGCGGTGATGGTCTATCTGATCGAGGCCTCGGGAGGCCTGCACAGCCCGCTGTTCGCCACGCAGCTGATGTTCACCACGCTGTTCGTCATCCTCTTCCCCAAGCCCCTGGCCATCCTCCCTCCGCTGCTGACCTTGCCGATCGTGGCCAAGATCGACCAGGAGATCGGCCGCGAGCTGGGGAACATGGAGCTGCTCATCCTCCTGTGGTACGTGGCGCTCAACATCATCATCGTCTACGTCTTCGTGTACCTGAACCTGCGCGAGGAGATGGCGCACCGCGACGTGGTGGCCCTGGAGCGCGACCTGCAAGGCCTGGCGGTGGTCGAGGAGCGCAACCGCCTCTCCCGCGAGATCCACGACGGGCTGGGCGCCTCCCTCTCGTCGCTGATCATCCAGGCCGAGTACCTGCAGAACATGGCCAAGGACGAGGACCTGCGCCGGGAGATCCTCGAGCTGCGGGGCTGTGCCGAGGAGTCGATCGACGAGCTGCGCCGCTCGCTGCGCATGATGCGCGCCGACTTCGAGCTGGTCCCCGCGGTGGAAGACTATTGCCGCACCTTCAGCGAGCGCTCCAAGATCCCCGTGCAGTTCGAGAAGGAGGGCGTTCCCCGCGCCCTGTCCAACGAGGCGCAGCTCGCCATCTTCCGCGTCCTGCAGGAGGCCCTGGCCAACGCCTCCAAGCACGGGCATTCCCAGACGGTCCTCGTCTGCCTGCGCTTCGACGCTCAGCGCATGGCCCTGTCGGTGAAGGACGACGGGGTGGGCTTCGACACCCGTTCCACGCCCAAGGGCCACTACGGCCTGACCAACATGCACGAGCGTGCCGCCAAGGTGGGCGGGGAGGTGCAGGTCGAGAGCGCTCCCGGCAAGGGCACCCTGGTCACGCTCCTCATTCCCTTCGCCTTCGATACCCGCAGCCTGCTGACCGGGTCCGCCTGAAACGCCGGAGAATCCATGGACACGCCTGCTCCCGTCATCCCCGCGCCCACCTCCGCCAAGATCCGAGTGCTCGTCGTCGAGGACCAGCCGAAGATCCTGCGCAACCAGCTCAAGGTGCTGGAATCAGCGCCGGAGATCGAGATCGTCGGTACGGCGATGAACGGCGAGGCGGCCCTCGACGAGATCCCCCGCTGCACCCCCGACGTGCTCCTGCTCGACCTGGGCCTGCCGCGCATGAGCGGCATCGACGTCACGCGGGAGGTCAAGGCGCGTTGGCAAAAAGTGGAGATCCTCATCTTCACCATCTTCGACGAGGAGCAGAAGGTGCTCGAGGCCATCAAGGCGGGGGCCTCGGGCTATCTGCTCAAAGGGGCCACCTCGGAGAAGATCATCGAGGCCATCCGCGACGTGTGCGCGGGAGGCACGGTGATCCAGCCGAGCCTGGCGCGCAGCCTGCTCAGCCACTTCCGGGCCGGCGGCGGCGACCACGCGCAGCAGGTCCCCGACGATGGACAGAAGCCGCTCTCGGACCGCGAGCGAGAGATTCTCCAGCTCATCGCCAAGGGGGTCTCCAACAGCGAGGCGGCCAAGGTCCTCAACCTTTCCAAGGCGACGATCCGCACCCACCTCGAGCACATTTATCAGAAGCTCGAGGTCACCAACCGCGTCGAGGCGGTGACCGAGGGTATCCGCAAGGGCCTGATCGACGTCTGAGCGGACGACCCGCTCGGCGCTCTAGAAGGTCGCGCCGAGGCTGAGCTGGCCGTTGAGCCGCTGCCCTCCGCCGCGCCGGGCGGGGTTGCCGGCCACGAACGTCTCGTAGCCCAGGCCGGCCCCCACCCGGACGACCCCTGCGTGCGCCTGCACCCCGACCGCTAGGGGGAGCACGAGCGAGGTGGAGGATTGCAGGTCCGGGCCGGGTTCGCCCTGGCGGACGTGGAAGCGGGCCAGGCCTGCCCCGGCTTCGACGTAGGGCCGCAGCCAGCCCTCAAGGAGCAGCGCCTTGAGCGAGAGCTCGCCACCGTCGCGCTGGAGAACCGGCCGGGAGCCGTTCTCGTTGCGCATTCCAGCGATCTGGTTGGCGCTGCCGACGTAGGCCAGGCCAAGCTGCAAGACGGAGGTGGCCATGCGCTCCACGCGCAGGCCCCACGTGCCGCCGGTGTTCAGGGAGGAGCCCAGCGCGCCGGTGTAGTCGCCCACGCCTCCCTCGACGGAGACCGCCCAGTCCCCGTGTTCGGCCCGCGCCGGCGCCGCCCCCAAGACCCCCAGGCCCAAAAGCCCCGCCGCCACCATCGCTGCCGCGCGCATCCTAGGCCCCCGTTTTCACCGGCACCTGGACGAAGGTCCGGCCACGCAGTCTCGCGCGCCGGACCCTCATCACACCCCTCCATCGGGAGACACCCACCCCCCTCGCTAGAAGGTCCCGCCGAAGGAGATCTGCCCGTTGTAGAGATTGCCGCCGTCCGCGGTCAGGCTGAAGTCGTCGTCGAACAGGTAGTTGTAGGTGAAGCGCGCCCCGGCGATGAAGTTGCCGATGTTGTAGTTGATGCCCGCCCCCACGGGGATCTGGCCGAAGGTGTCGTCTTGATAGGCCGAGCCCACCGTGTCGTTGAGCATCGAGGCCCGCGAGATGCCGATGCCGCCGTACACGAAGGGGTAGAGCGGCGTCGGCAGCATGTTGAGGCGAACGCCCACGTTGCCGCCGTTGCGGACAACCCGGGTTCCCGTCGCGGTCGCCAAGGGCGCATCGGGATCATCCACGAGGTTGTTGGCCCCGACGTAGTTGAGCTCGAGCCCAACGATCTTGTTGGGCGCAGCGCCGACGGTCACGCCCCATGACGGACCGGCGCGAATGCGCGGCGCGAGAGAGGACATGTAGCCCTCGACGCCCCCGTTGGCCGTGATGGTCAAGCCCTTTCCACCAGCGTGCGGGTTGCTGTCCTTCCCCTCCTCGGGCGCGGTGATGACCGTGACGCTCTGCTCCTGCTGGGGAGCCCCCATCCCGGGCTGAGCCTGCTCACCCATCTGACCCTGCGGCTCGGTGGTCGCCCCAGGCTGGTCGCTCTCCATGCCGGAGGCGGTCCCGCCCACGCCGCCCGGGGCCGGCGGGCAGTTGCACACGCAGTTCCCGCTCTCGTCGTAGATGCCCGTCGTCGTGGCGCCCGCCGACGAGGGCGGACACTCCTGGCTCTCGGCAAAAGCGGCGCCTGGGACCAACGCGAGCGTGAGCGCCGCCCCGAGCAGATTGAGAATCCTCATGGCTCGTGGCCTCCCTTGGGGAGCCGCGCTGGGCTCCCTGGGAGGAATGTGGGGCGGGCCTTCCGCGTGGCAACTGGAGGCTGGCAGCCGAGACGCTCCCTTGCCTACCCCGTCCTGGCGGCGCGCCTTCGGCTACTCCAGGCAGACGTAGCGATCGGTCCCCTCCACCCTCGAGCAGGTACCTGCCGAGCAAGCCCTGCTCGCGGAGCAGTCCTGCTTGCAGACGGGCGAAGACCTGGCCGGCACGAACACGCAGAAATCGTCGGGACCACAATAGCCATCGTCCTCGGCCTCACAGGTCCCGCAGGCGCTGGGGTCGCTTCCGACGCAGCGCGCGACCGCCTGCACGCAGATGCCCAATCCGGCAGAGGGGAAAGTGCACACCTGCCCCGCCACGGCGCAGTCCTCGCTCTTCTCGCAGCGCAGATGGCAGTAGCCCCACGGCTCGTCGGTCGGGCGCACGCAGATGCCGTGGCGTCCACAGAAGACCATGCGGTCGTAGTCGCACTTGTCCGGGTAGCCGCCCGGCGGGACGACACACAGCCCCTTGGCCGGATCGCTGGGGAACGGATCCGCGCACGAGGCGTTGGCGGAGCACTCGGGGTTGGGGTCCGCTTCGCCCGGGTCGCAGTAGTGGAAGCACAGGCCTGCGCTCTTGCCCGCCGGGCTGACGCAGGTGAGGTTGTTGCCGCTGCACTTGGCGAGCAGCGAGTCGTCGCAGGGTTGGCCCTCGCTGGCGGCGGTGCCGCAGTAGCCGGAGGAGGAGGCGGAGCCGGGCCGGGCGAAGCACTTTCGCGCCGAGCCACACACCTCGAGCGCGGTGTGCGCCGTGCAGTCCTTGGAGCAGCGCCGGGCCGAGCCTCCCACCGGACCGCAAGAGAAGCCCGGCAGGCACGCGCCCTCGAACACTCCACCATCGGGAGCGTCGCCGCAGGCCTCGCCCTCGTGGAGCGCCTTGACGCAGACGAGCGAAGCAGGGTCGCAGGTCTGCCCGTCGTCACAGGGCGTGGGACAGACCGGGGCCGCGGCATCGAGGCCATGGGAATCGGGAAGCTCGCTGCCGCAGTTGCATGCAGCCAGGCACAGAAGGGCGATAGCCAGCCAGGTTCTCGGAAAGAGCATGGGGCGATCCTACGCCGGCCTGGATGCTGGAGCGAGCCGCGTTGCGCCGAGGGTGCTCTCGAGGGCGGCCGGCATTCAGCCGCCAGCCGCGGCGCCGGCAGGGAGGCCCGCTATTTGTCGTCGGCCCGGGTCGCGATGGCGAGGTGGCGGAGGCCTTCGGCCTTGGCCAGCTCCATGACCGCCACCACCCGACCATGAGGGACGCCGGCGTCGGCCTGGACGATCACCGCGGTCTCCGCGGCGCGGCTCCTGGCTTCCCGGAACGTCACCTTGAGCTCGTCGTCGGTCATGACCTTGCCCCCGATGACCGAGCGCCCGTCCTGGAGGATGGCCACGATGAGGTCGCTCTGGGTGGAGGTGATCTCCTTGGCTCCGCCCTTGGGCAGGTCGACCTTCACCCCGGCCTGTCCGCCGGCGTTGACCAGCGCCGAGCTGGTCACCATGAAGATGATGAGCAGCACCAGGAAGATGTCGGTGAGCGGAGTGATGTTGATTTCGGCGACGACGCCGTCGCTGAGGTCGTCTCCACTCCCATCCGGCAGCTTGGACGTCGCCATGGTGCCCTCATCCCTGTGCGGCCGGCGAGGCCGCGCCCGGTACGGTGGACGCCTCGGCAACCGGATCGGCCGGCGAGGTCACGGCCGGAGCGGGCCGCTCCTTGAGCAGCTCCACGAACTCCTCCGCGATGAGCTTAACCTCCGCAGAGACTCGCCCCAGGCGCGCCTGGAAGTAGTTGTAGAGCACCACCGCCTCCACGGCCACGAAGATGCCGGCGGCCGTCGCGTCGAGCGCAGCGCCGATGCCCGTGGCCACCACGACGAAGCCCCCGGTGCCCGCGGCGGCCATGTCCTGGAAGGCGTTCTGGATTCCGACCACCGTTCCGAAGAGGCCCACGAAGGGGGCAATGCTCCCGATGGTCCCCAAGAGCCACAAGTTGCTCTTGAGCTTGAGGAGCAGCTCCTGACGCGAGCGCTCCACGACCTGCTCGAAGTCCTTGGCTCCCTGGCCGTGACGGGCGAAGCCGGCGAGGAAGAGGTCGCCAACCAGCGCCCGGCTGCGCTCGCATGCGCTGCGGCCTTGGGCGAGGTCGCCCCGCAGCACGCTCTTCGATACCTGCTCCGAGAGCCGCCGGGCCTGGGCGACGACGCCCCACCAGGCCAGGACCCGCTCCGCTGCCACGAGCAACGCGAGCAGGGAGAGGACCCCGATGACCACCAGCGAGTAGCCGCCGTGCTGCAGCTTCTGGACGAGATCGTGACCGAACATGGGCTGCTGTCCCTCGGGGATAGGTCCCAGGCGTACCGGCGAAGGGTGGGGCTTATTCCCAAAGGAATCAAGGGGCGAAGCGCCCGCCCGCTCGGCCGTTTCGCGCAGCCACCGTCAGGAGCTGGAACAGGGTCGACGGCTGTGAGGGGCACCTTCGGGGGCCCGTTGGAGGTATCCTGCCTGCCATGCGCCCTTCGCGCCTGGTTCTCGCCACCCTGGCCGTGCTCCTGGCGGCCGGCTGTCCCCGGCCGCTCCGCTTCGGCCCGGAGGGCGAGCTGACCGATCCCGCCTACCTGCTGCGCCGGCTCGACGCCAGCAGCGCCCGGACGAGGTCGCTGAAGGCCGAGGCGCGGGTCTCGGTCAAGTCCGCCTCGCAGTCCGGCACGGTCAGCGAGTTCATCGCCGCGCTCCGCCCCGCCTCGCTGCACCTGGAGACGCTCAACTTCTTCGGCAAGCCGGTAGCCGCCCTGGCGACCGACGGGACGCGCTTCGGCCTCTACGTGGAGGAGAGCGCGACCTTCTACTCGGGGCCCGCGACGGCGGCCAACGTAGGGCGCCTGCTGCCCGTCGCGCTGGAGCCGGCCGAGGCGGTAGCGCTTCTGCTGGGAGACGTCCCGCGCCTGGCCGAAGCCGAGGTCCGCCTCGAGCTCGACCGCGAAGCCCGCGCCTATCGCCTCACCCTCACTCGCTCCGGGGTGGTCCAGAGGCTATGGGTGGGGACCGAGGATCTACGCCTGCTGCGCACCGAGCTGCGCGGCATGCCCGGTCTCGACGTCTCCTTCGAGGACTTCCAGGCCTTCGAAGGCGTGGTCTTCCCCATGTCCATTCGAGTGAAGGCGGTGCGCGCCGACGGCTCGGCGGCGGGCACCGAGGTGGAGCTGCGCTACAAGGAGCCCGAGCACAACGTGGCGCTCGACCCCGGCCTGTTCGTCCTGGAGCCGCCGCCTGGGGCGCGCATCGTGCTGCTCGACGAAGCGGGAAACGAGCTTCCCTAAGGAGATCGCAGTGCGGAGGGCCGCTTGACCTACTCCACTGCTCCCCTGGCAGGCCCGCTGTGGCCCTCGGGCGCCAGCCGTCCCGCGGGGCTCCATGACGAGGTCAGCAGCCGGGTCCCCTTCACCATGCTCGCCGAGCTGCCGCGGCGCGGGGTCAGCATCCCGCGGCTGCTCCAAGGGCTCCCTTTCACCCGCGAGGAGCTGCTCGACCCCCAGCGGCGGGTCGGCTGGGACGATTTCGTCGTCTTCCTGGAGCGGGTGCGCGACGCCTTGGGGGGGCCGATGGAGCTCGCCGACTTCTGCGGCAACACGCTCCAGCTCGCCCCGCAGATTCGCGCCATCGGCTCGCTGGTGGTCAGCCCCCGCCGGCTCTACCTTTCGGTCGCCGAGCGGATCGGACGGAGCCTGTTCCACAACATCGCCGCCCGGGTGGGCGAGTTGCCCGACGGCCGCGTCTGGCAGGAGCTGCAGATCCCCGAGAGCTACTGCGACTCCACCGCATTCTTCTACCTGAGCCTGGGGGCCCTCAAGGCGTTCCCGCGGGCGGTGGGCGCGCCCGAGGCCGAGGTCGAGATGGAGCTCACCCCGCACCGGGCCCTGTTCCTCATCACACCGCCCGAGTCACGGACCCTCGCCTCGCGTGCCGCGCAGCTGCTGCGCACTCCTCTGGAGTGGATGTCGCGAGCCCGGCTGGCGGGCGTCGAGCCCACCCAGGAGCATCTGCTCGAGGGAGTCGAGCTCGCCTTCGGGGAGGGATACGAGTACGAGCGTGCGTCGGCGGGCGGCGAGCAGCTCGCCGCTGCGCACGAGCTGACGGAGCTGGCACGACGCTTCAGCGCCTCCCTGGAGGAGACCTTCGGCAGCGGGCACCTGGTCCTCTGGGCTCGCACCCCGGCCGGTAGCTGGCTCGACCCGGTGACGGTGCCGGCCGAGCGCCACAGCCACTTCGCACCGCGCACCCTGCCGGTGTGCTTCGATGGGCGCGAGCTCGGGCGGGTCGAGCTCGACGTCCCGCAGCTCGCCCTGGGCGCCTCCGTGCCCCTGCTCACCTCGGTGCTGCCCTGGCTCGCGCTGGGGCTTGTGCGCTGCCTACCGGGCGACTCCCACGCCAGCGTCGCCACCGCCCACGTCTCCTCCCGGCCGGCGGCCGCTCCTGGGGCCCGCGCCGACGACGCTGCCCGCGCCTGGGGCCTGAGCCGGCGTCAGACCGAGGTGCTGCACCTGCTCGCCTCCGGCTGCTCCAACAAGGACATCGCGCAGGCCCTGGGGGCCTCGGTCAAGACCATCGAGGCCCACGTGAGCGAGATCCTCCGCAAGGCGGGCGTGGACGGACGGGCCGCCCTGGTGGCCCTCGTCTGGTCCAGCCAGTCTTGAAGGGGGCGCAGCTCCACGAGAGGGATGCAAGCGGAGGAAATATCGGCCTGGGCCCCGCCTGATGGTATTGTCGCGGGGCGAGTCGTCCTGAACGCATCAGCGCTATGCCTGCTGCCATCCAGACGGAAATCGGCAAGTACCGGCTGCTCCGGAAGATCGCCACGGGCGGGATGGCGGAGGTTTACCTAGCGCAGACCTCGGGCCCGGCCGGTTTTCAGAAGACGCTGGTGCTCAAGCGCATCCTTCCGCACCTGGCCGAGGACGCCAACTTCGTCCAGATGTTCCTGAACGAGGCGCGCCTGGCGGCGCTGCTCAACCACCCGAACATCGTCCAGATCTTCGACCTCGGCGAGGCTGACGACAGCCATTACATCGCCATGGAGTACATCGACGGCCCGAACCTGCGCACGCTCTGCCGCAAGGCCGCCGAGGCGGGCAAGACCGTACCGACGGAGCACTCGGCGAGGATCATCTCGCTGGCGTGCGAGGGGCTCAACTACGCCCACGACTTCAGCGACAACGGCTCGCCGCTCAACCTCATCCACCGCGACATCAGCCCCGACAACATCCTCCTCTCCCGGACCGGGGCGGTGAAGGTGGTGGACTTCGGCATCGCCAAGGCCGCCAACCAGGGACACATCACCAAGACGGGCACGCTCAAGGGCAAGCTCGCCTACATGCCTCCCGAGCAGCTGCGGGGCAAGCCGCTGGATCGACGCGCCGATGTCTTCGCGCTGGGCGTGGTGCTCTACGAGATGATTGCGGGGATGAAGCCCTTCGACGCGACCAGCGAGATCGCGGCGATGCAGGCCATCCTCCACGACCCGCCCACTCCGTTGGACGAGCGGCGGCCCGACTGCCCGGCGGAGCTGGTCATCATCGTCGAGTGGGCGCTGGAGAAAGATCGCGAGAACCGCTATCCCGATTGCCGGGCGATGCAGCGCGACCTCGAGCAGTTCCTCATCTCGAGGCGCATGTCCGTCGGCGCCTATGAGCTCGCCCAGCTGGTCATCGACCTCGTCCCGCCCACCCCCATCCTGGTGCAGGCGACTCCTCAGCCCGGCCCCGTGTCTCGAGAGGTCGAGCGCCCTCCTCCTCTGCCCCGCCCCGTCCGGCCGGAGCTGCCTTCGGAGGTCGCAGATACCGTCCGCGGGAACCTGGTGAGGCCGCTTCCCCCTCTGGGCGTCCCGGTCGTTCCTCCCCAGCCTGCGACGCCCTCGGTGACTTCAGGCGCGGACGACGAGCCCCGCCCCGGGCGGCCCTGGAAGCGGACCGCGCTCGTCGTGGGAGGCGCGGCGCTGGCCCTCTTTGCCGGCGGCGGATTCCTTGCCTTCATGGGGCCTCAGGACCTCGCCCAGCCGGGACCCGAGGACGGCCAGATCGAGCTTCCGCAGGACATCCTTCGGGAGCTCGACGTCGCGCCGGCAGGCCCCGACGCGCAAGCGGCCGAGCCG
>JACRCT010001253.1 GCA_016218885.1 Deltaproteobacteria bacterium
GGCATGACCGCCGTGCTCGATGCCGCGTGCAGCGGGTCGACCACCACCCGGTAGCTCGTCCTGCCGGCCAGTGCGTGGGCTGGCGCGAGGAAGAGAATGGCCTCGCTCTGCGTCACGGTTGCCGGCTCCACGACCCCATCTGCGGAACCGTCCAACCTCACCAGCCGAACCGTCGCTTCGCTTGCGTCGGAGACAGGTCGATTGAGCTCGAGGCGGATCGTCGCCCCCAACGAGATGCCGGTGGCGCCATCGGCTGGAGTGGTGCCAAGGACCATGGGGAACGGCAATTCCACGACGGCCAAGGCGTCATTGGAGCTGGCGGCGTCTACCGACCTTCTTCGATTCACGCCGATGGTCGCTACCGCCACCCCGCGGTCGATGGCCGTCCCCGGCAGCGAAGCCGCGGGAAAGAGGTCCAGGGCGTCGAGCACACGGATGCTCGACGCGCCGGGGTAAGAAAGAATCTGCAAAACTGCAGGGCAATTGACCGATCCACACTCTTTGGGCCCCGCCCCCACACCGATCTGAGGACCGAGGTCGAACAGATCCATCGCGGCGCTCGCGACGTACGCACTCGAGGTGCCCAGGAACCGCGGGCGAGTCGGCGGAGCCAGCGTCAGCGACCGCACGTCCGTCACGGTCCTGGCAATTCCCGCGGTGCCGCGTAGGGCCGCGCTTTCAATCCGTGGATAGGTCAGCTGCCCTACCACCGGCATGCCTGGCTGAGCCAGGTCGATGACCAGGCTGTCGTTATCTGTTGCCAGGAGCGCGTGGCGGCCGGATTCGAAGAACACTCCACGGATGGACACGTGCCGCGACACCCCCGAGACGTCCATGGTGTCGATCGCGCTCAGGAGCACGGGCTGCTCGGGATTGGCGATGGAGAAGACCACCAGGCCCCCACCCTTCGCCGCGACAAGCGCCAGGTTCCCAGCCAATGCGATGCCCGCCGCTTCGCCGGGGAAGGGCACTGCCGTCACCACCTGCGGAGCGACCTGGTCTTGAGTGTCGACGACGATCAGGGACGGCCCGTCCTCGCCCATGACCTCGACGTACGGGAGACTTGCGCCGTTGGCGACTACGAATGCCCATCGGCCACGGACAGCGAGATCGATCGGGTCGTAGGGAGGCACGAACGAGACGCCGCCGACGACCGACGCATTCGCCGGGGTGGACACATCGACGACTCCCAGGCCTGCATGAATGCTCTGCTCGAAAAGGGCATCGATGTCAGCGGCATCGACAACGACCTTGGCCCTCGACAGCACGAAGGCCCGCCCGTTCTCGAGTGCCAGGCGCCCCGGCGTTCCCTGCGCGAGCCGATGCGCGAGCCGAATGGGGCCGTCCATCTCCGGATCGTACCGGCCGACTCGGGAGGCAACGACCAGCTCGGAATAGGCGAACGCGCCGGGCGCCAGCGCCCTTTTGCCATCAGGGTTCTTCACCAACACGTCGGCGGGCCCATAGTCTCCTCGCGGGGTCTGAACCCTGATCCTGCCGATCGAGACCACGTGAGTATGGGTCGCGGGGCGTCCGCCGAAGTAGACCTCAGCCCCGTTGTGGAAGCCCGCGCCCGAGACCTCCACCTCGTCCCCACCCGCCACGCTGCCCGTGGCGGGCACGACGAAATGAGCCTCGAGGACCTGCAGGAAGACATACCCGCCGAGCAGCGAGCCCTGCAGCCCGTCCGGGTTGAGGACCGCGACCAACGCCGGCCCCTCGACCTGAGGAGGCGTCCGGGCCGCCAGTGAGAGCCCATCCGAAGCGACCACGACCTGCGTGGCTTCCGCATCAGAGAAGAACAGTCGCGCCCCTTGCGCGAACCGCGTGCCCCGAACCGTCACCAGCGTGCCACCCTCCATGGGACCCGCGGCCGGCTCGACGGAGCTCACCAGGGGAACCGCCTGGTTTGCGGTGCGGGTGCGGAACGTGGACACGAGCTTGGACGAGAGCGCGGCCCCCCCGACGGTCGCTACCTCATCACCCACGGAGATGAAGTAGTCCGTCGCCGTCCTGAGCGTGCCCCGCGGAGCGATCAGGATTCTGCGACCCACCACGCTGAGATCCGACGCGACCATCGGGCCAATCGCAGGATCCATGGCTCGCAAGGTGACCGAGCTCTCCGTCACGGTGCCGGGAGCCGGGAGGTCGGAGAGCTCGACCGCGATGACGAGCTCCGGCGACTCCAATGCGACCTGCTCCTCACCATCGGCAGGCGTGATCCCAGTGACCACCAGCTTGGGGACCGCGAACTTCGCGAGTGAGGGCCCGAAGCTCGCAACAGCCCACCCGGGGCCGTAGTGCACCTCGGAAGCCTCCGGCAGGTTTGCACGCACGAAGGTCGATGCCGTTCCATCAGGCTTGATGACCGAGGCCGACAGCAGGCCCTTGGCCGGAATGCCGTCCTGGTCGGTCAGCTGCGTTGTCGTCAGCACGAGGCGGCCGTTCACCGCCACGTTCACCAAGCCGCTCGCGAGCAGATCCCGCCGTGCCGGCCGGTGCGACAGCAGGGACAAGAGGACCGGGTGGCTGGATTGGGATACGTCCACAACCGCCAGCTCGGCGCCCGCGCCGCTGCAGGCGAGGAAGGCCCGCTCGCCCTCCGCCTCCAAAGCCACCGCCTCGCCCGGCACCGGGACGAACCCCAGCTCGCCGAGCCGCGGGTCACCGAGATCGAGGACTCGCAGGCCCCCGGGCCCGGCTGCGACCAAGAGGCGGTCACGGCTGATGGCCACGCCACGAGCGCCGCCTACCACGGGAACCGTCGATAGCCGTTGGGGCGCGGCCGGGTCACTCAGGTCCACGACCACAAGCCCTGAATCGCCAATGGCGACGAATGCGAGGCGGTCGAGAGCCGCGATGCCATATGGCACGGGCCCGGGGAGATCGACCATGCCCCGTAGCACCGGAACTGACGGGTTGGCGACGTCGATCACCAGCAACTGAGCGTCTTCGACCGATGAAGCAGGCTTGGTGACCACGAGCGCCAGATTCCCGGCGAACGCGCCCGCGACCGGCGCCCACTCGAGCTCGAGGCTCCCGAGGTCGAGGATTCCCGATTCCTGCACCCGAAACAGGCGCATGGCGCCACGGACTGGCGGACTGCCCCAATCGCTCGTGGCGGCAATGCCAAGCCCGTCGGCACGCACGGCCAGCGCGTGAAGGTGGTGGTGGCTCTCCAGGACGAGCGGGCGATAGAGCGGAGGGCTCACATTCAGCCCAAGCTCCACCCCGACCTGCTCGGACTCGCCCCGGTTGCCTGAGGTGTCGCTACCGGCTGCACGCATGGTGCGGGCAGAGCCCGGAGCATCGGTCGGAGCAAGCCACGAAACTCGGTACTCGGCTGTGCTCGACGCTCCGATGACGGGCGTGGCCGAGGAGCCAACGCTCTCGCCCTCGACGTAGAACTCGACCTGGGCGATCGACGAGTTGTCCTGCGCCGCGGCCGACAGGACGAACTGCTCGCCTCCGGTCACGACGTCGCCATTGGGCGGGTCCACCCACTTCACCTTCGGGGGAACGGTGTCGCGGATGGTCCCCACCGTGACCGGAGCCGAAACGGTCTCCGCGCCCAGGGTGTCCGAGGCGACGGCGGTGAGGGTGAAGGTTTGGTTGCCGCCCGTCACCGGAGCGGTCCAATAGCCCACCCAGGTCGTGGGGGCCCCTGGGATCCCTGCCGGCGCGAGAGCCGTATCGACGCGCGCGCCGTCCACCAGGAACACGACACGGTCCACCGAGTCGTCCGCGTCGAACGCCTGGGCCTCGAGACGGACCTTGCCGCCGGCGAAGACCGTGGTGCCCGCCAGCGGCCGGGTCAGCTCGATCGAAGGTGCCTGGTTGGCTTGCACCGTCATTCGCACCGGGTCGGACCAGGTCAGCTTTCCTGCCGTGTCCATGGCCCGCGCCTGGAACGTGAGCTGCTTGCCGACGAGCGAAAGATCGGGCGTGAACGTCGTCTGGTAGGGAAGCGTGAAGCGCCGGCCGATCTCCGGCGGCCTGTCTACCTGCGGCCCGGCGTGGAAAGAGACCTGGGTGACCGCCACGTCGTCCCACGCCAGGGCTTCGAGCGCGCTCGGCAGCCCGGCGACGAGCTTGGAGGGCGACAGCATCGTGACGCCGGGATCTTCGTCCGCCACGACCTGCACCCGCCTCATGGCCTCGCTGATATTCCCCGAGGTGTCCGTGGCCTTGGCCGTGAACACGAGGTCCTGCCCCGAGGCTCCTTGTGGCACCCGATAGCTGTATCGATAGGGAGCGGTGGCGAGCACCGCGAGCATCGCGCCGTTGAGCTCCAGCTTGACGCTGGCCACGCCCACGTTGTCGTCGGCGTTCAGGGCGATCTCGAGCCTGAGCCCCTCGACGATCTGCGACCCGGAGGCGGGGCTGGTGAACTCGAGGGTGGGCGGAGCCGTGTCTGCGACGACGGAAACCGTGACGCTCGGGGCGATGGCCTCGCGGCCCGAGGAGTCGCGCGCCCGAGCACGGATGGTCAGGGTGCGCCCCGCCGAGCCGTAAGGAAGCGGCACAGTGAAGGCGTAAGGCGCAGACGTTCCTGCCAGGCGCATTGTCCCACTGACGCCGCCCTCCACCGAGGCCTCCACCGACGAGATCCCGACGTCGTCCTGCGCGGCCAGCACGACTGCGAAGTCCCTGCCTTCGGGTAGCGAATCTCCTTGCCGGGGACGAGCCACCGCAACCGTTGGCGGCCGATCTCCCACCACCTGCAGGCGCACGACCTGCGTGAAGACCTGATGGCCGAAGGAGTCCATGGCGACGGCCTGCAGCTCCAACTCGAGCGCGCCCGTCGGAACCCTCACCTGGAAGGCGAAGGGCGGCGCCTGAAGGTGAATCGGCTGAGGGACCGCGTCGACCAGAAGCTCGACCGAGGTGATCGCGACGTCATCCTGGGCCGCCACCTCCACCGTCACCAGGCTGTTCTCGACCACCGGCGAGCCGTCGGACGGGCTGACCACGAAAGCCATCGGCTCGCGGTCGCGCACCACGTCGATCGGTTGAAGGTAGGTCGCATTCCAGTTCTGGCTCGAATCCCGGGCCCTGACGCCGATAAGGTACGGGGCGCGCTCGCCCCCACCCAGGCTGGCCAGGTAGGGCATCGCGACCTCGGCCGAGACCAACGGGGCGTAGATGTCGTAGGAGGACCCCGGCAGCGCGTTCTCGGGCGGGAACCCACCCGCGACATGCACCACCTGCAGCTCGCCGGCGCTGGGGCCTGCCAGGATCTCGATCGTGTCGACCAGCACGTTGTCGTGGGCCCGCACCCGCACCAGAACGGGCGTGTGCTCGACCACGTCGGCTCCCAGCGAGGGGCTCAGCACCTCCACCACCGGGGGAGCATCGTCCGGAACGACCTTCAGCCTCTGCGCGATGCTCGTCCGATGGCCTTGGTTGTCGGTCGCGACCGATACGAGCTCGAGGAGTGTCTCGCTGCGAGCAGGGTCGAGCCTGACGAATCCCGGGGGTACGCTGACCATCCCCTCGTACAGCCGCAGCCGGGTCGAGTCGTTGTAGGGCGGCGGCAGGAGCGCTACGGCCTGTCTGACGGCCGCGTCCAGCACGAGGGGCAAACCGTCAGGCCCGAGCTGCTCGCGATCGATCGCGATCTCGACGCCGCACTTCCTGGTATTGGGGCACTGCGACGGAGACAAGTGCAGCGCGAGCTGACCGTTGATCAGCAGGTCCACCGACGAGACGCCCAAGTCATCCCCAGCCACAGCGACGAATGCCAGCTGGATCGTGCCCTCTGCGATCGTCGCCCCTGGCTGGGGCGCAACGACGGCCAGCACCGGCGGCTGCGGTCGACGCCCTTCGATGATGAGACGAGACGTTCCAACCTGGCCCTCTCCATCGATGGCCGTGATCACCAGGATGGTGGGAGAACCGTCGGGACCTGCGGGCGGCGTGAAAGCCACCGAAGCGGTCGTGGTCTTGGCCCCTTGCAGCGCTTGATCGAGGAGCGTGGTGTTTCCGAAACGGACGCGTACCCCGGAGAGCCCCACGTCGTCGTTCGCCGCGAAGTCCAGAGTCGCGACGGTCCCCTGGGAGAGTCGAACGAGCCCGCTGTCGATTTCGGCTCGAGTGGCCGACTCGGCCGGCGAGCGGATGGACGCAATCGTCACCTGCGGCGCGGCATCGGGCTGGACTGTCACGAACACCGGGGCAGACTCCGCAGCATTGCCGGCACGGTCGCGCGCGACGGCCGTGAGCTTCACGGGGCCGGAGGACGGCCCGAGCACCAGGCTGAAGCTGGTGGACCCCTGCGGCCTTTGAACCTGCTTCTCGGTCGAGCCGTTGACGAGCACGCCGAGGGTCTCCACCTCCACCTCGTCGGTGGCGGCCACCACCACGTTGAAGGGGACGTTCTCGACGACTCTTGAAGCGGGATCGGGGGAGGTGATCGCCACCGTGGGCGGCGTCTGGTCCGACCGCGTCGGGTGCACTTGGGCCGTGCTGCTCGCCTGCCCCACCGTGTCGGTGGCGATCGCAGTCAACCTGGCAAGACCGGGGGCCCATCCCAGGGGCAGACGAGTGGAAACGGTGACGGTCGAGGGCAAACCCGGCTTCTTGGCTGCGAGGTTCGACGGTCGCTGGATAGCGAAGGCCTCGCCCGCTGCCCACACTCGCACCTGAACGCCGCCCTTGTAGACGATCGCCACCCTCGAAACCGCGGGAGAGGCTCCGCCCGGCTCCGGTTGGATCTCGACGGTCAACTCGTCCACGAGGACGGTGCTGGGGAAGGAAAGGTCGGCCTCGCCGACTGGAGCGAGGAACCGCAGTCTTCGGCGTCCGCCTGGATTGTCTCGCAGGAACCCGGTGACGCTGGCGTCGCTCTCATGGCCCGCCGCAAGGCGATAGCGGAATGAAGCCTCTCCGATCAGGCCCGCGCCGCCGGTCGTGTTGGAGACCCGCAGCCTGACCTGCCCGGCTTGGGTCCCCAGATCGGAGGACGCATGCGGCGTGACGACCAGAGTGCCTGCTTCGGCCCGAACCATGAAGTGCTGGGCGGCTCCAAGGTCCAGCTCGACCTGGCCCGCAGCCATGTTGGGACTCGCTGCTGGCGCCGCCAGTGAGAGGCTCGTCGCGTCGGCGCTTCGAACCTCGGAGGTCGACAGAACAGCTCCGATGGCCTGCAGCCCGACGTCATCGCTCACAGAAACCTGCACGAGCTCCGGCAGTTCCTCGGTGAGGACGCTTCCGCCGGACGGAGAGACGATGGAAACCTCGGGAGGCAGGTCGGCGACCAGCTGGCAATACTGGCTCGCGGTCATGACCCTCCCGGCCCCGTCGCCCACCTTGGCGGTGAACGAGACGACCCGGGGTCCGAGCGGAGCGAGCGGCGGCATCGGAACGGAGGCGTCGACTACGACCGACCGCCCAGCCAAGAAGGTAGGCAGCGTTACCGCCTCACCCTCGAAGTCGAGGGAAACCGTCTCGACTGCGACGTCGTCCGAAGCGGAGATCCCCACCTTGACCGCGGACCCGGCGACACAGGTCTGGGATGAGGGCGTTCCCGACAGGGTCAGCACCACTCGCGGTGCCTCTCGGTCCACGACGGGAAGGATCTCGACTGGCACGCGGGTCGTGTCGGTCGCGTTACCCGCCGGGTCGAGCGCTCGCGCCCACAGCTCGTGCGCGCCCAGCGCCACACCGCGTAGAGAAGCGGTGCCGCCAAACACGCCGATGTACCGCCGGCTCGTCACGATCTCACCGGGGCTCAGGGGGTTGGGAACCCTCGTTTCCTCGAACCGCTCCTCGATGTTGCTCAAGGGGTCCGCTCCGCCGGCGGCGAGCAGCTCGGTCCCGTCCAGGAGAAGAGCGACTCGGCGCACCCGGACGTCGTCGGACGTCTCCACGCGGATTCCGAGGCTCCCGTCCTTGCTCACCTCGAGCCGCGCGCTCGGGGGCGCGACCGGCAGAGTCAACAGCGCCGTCGGCGGCTCGGTGTCGCGGGCGACGCTCAACGGCACCTCGGCGAGGGTCTCGTGCCCTGCAGTGTCTCGAGCCACCGCACCGACAGTCGGCGGCTGATTCTGCGAGACGATCGGGGCCGGCACCGTCAGGACCTGGGCAAGGTGGATATCCAGCGGAGCGCCACTGGTGAGCGTCCCCATCCGCAGGCCGCCCGAGGAGCCCACGAGCCCCACCACGCCCTGGTCGTCTCCAACCGTCACCAGCAGCTTGACGTCTTCTCCTTCTCTGTACGGGCTTCCGGGGGCCGGGGCGGTCACCACGACCGACGGCGGCCGGTCCTCCACGACGCGAACGTTGATGACTCGTTCAGCCGCATTGCGGAACGCGTCCTCTGCTCTCACGCGAAGGGTCAGAGTCGAACCCACCAAAGCGGGGTCGATGGTCAACGGCCAGGTGAAGGTTCGATAGAAATCGCGGGAAGCCTCCACATAGGCGGCCTGGGCCATCTCCGCCACGAAGAGCTCTACCTTGTAGACCCCGACGTTGTCCGAAGCCCCTACTTGAACCGTGATCGTTTGGCCGCCATACACCTGCGCCTGATCGAGCGGCGACTGAAAAGCCAGAAGCGGTGCCTCGCGATCCTCGGCGGCCCGAACGGTGATGCGCGATTCGGTCGTCTTGCCGCCGGAATCGATAGCGACAGCACGAAGCACCTTCGGCTCGGTGCCGCCGGGTGTGTACACCGTGAACTGGTAGGGACTGAAGAAGCGGGTCCCTACGTGCCTGAAGCCTCCAATAATCTCGGCTTTCTCGACATACAGCTCGACTCTCTCGACGGCGACATCATCTTCGGCAGTCACCTCGACCTCGAAAAGGTCGACGCTCACCGAGCTCCCATCTGTCGGCCGCACAATCGCAACCGTCGGCGCGAGGTCCTGCACGACGGCTACGACCACCTCCGGAGCCGTCCCTACGTTCCCCGAGCGATCGTAGGCACGCGCCGAAAGCCGGTGGGTGGCTGCCGCCTGCAGTTGCACCGACGGCACCACGGCATGGGAGATGAAACTGCCGGCCCGCGAGCCGTTCGCGGCCGGGCTCGTGTCCGTGGCGAAGACCATGCCGTCGACCAGAAGCTCGACGCGATCCACCGCAACGTCGTCGATGCCCGCCACGGTCACGAGCAGGTCCACCGTCTCGGCGACGTCCACCCCGTCTTTGGGCACCACGATGGCGAGCGACGGCGGCGCTCCGTCGGGCGTCACCGAGACCGTGATTCCCGGCGACCTCCCCTCCCCGCCGTTGGAATCACGGGCGAGCGCTTCCACCAGGATCGCTCGGCCCGCCCTCTCTACCGGGACCCGGTACGTGGTCGTGAACGGGGCGACCGAGGAGTTCCCTACCTCGACGCCATCAACCAGCCAGGCCACCTGCGTGGGCTCGCGCGTGTCGGCAACCACCGAAGCTGTCAGCGTGAGCTGCCCGCCCGCGGGCACCAGACTGTGCGCGGTGGGGCTCAAGACAGCCACTTGAGGAGGCACCGCGGATCTCACTGTCGCCTCGAAGCCCGCTCGGGTCTCGTTCCCTGCGATGTCCAGGGCCTGAACCTGCACGTGACGGACCCTGCCCACGTCGCCGCTCGAGGGAACCCATGTCAGCGAGAACGCCTTCGCGCCCACCTCCGACCCAGCCATCGCCGAGGCGTAGAGGCTTTGGGTGGCGACTCCCACGCCATCGACCAGCAAGGTCGCCTCGACCCCCAGGGTCATGGCGTCGTCGGCGATGACCCCGGTCACGGTGAGCGGGATCGAAGCGACGGCATCGGCGGCTGAACCCACCGGCTGGGAGATGCTCACCATCGGCGCCGTGTCGGCCACCACGCGAACGATGAGCGAATCGCCTCGGACGACCTGCCGCTGCTTGTCGACTCCCTCGGCGCGCAGGACCGCCGTGGTGCCGGCGGTGCCGGCGGGGGGCGTGTAGCTGATCTCCCAGAGCGCGACGAGGCTCTCCCCTCTCACTTCGTAGCGCGGCCACTGGCTCGATCCAATGGGTACATCGTCGGCAAAGAAGTGGACGATCTCGAAGTCGGCCTTCTCGGAGCCCGCTCTCACACGCAGAACCTGCGGCAACCGCTCGACCACCAGCGCACCGGGAGCAGGCGCCTCGTAGACCAGCGTCCTGTTGCTGGGGGCCGGGACTCCCGAAACCTGGATGGCTATCTCGGCGGACAGCGTGCGGTTGTTGCTCAGGTCGACGGCTGCCGCGGCGATCTTCAAAGTAGCGCCGCCAAACGGCGGGGCGGCGACCACCAACTCATAGGGAGAGGCGTCGTCGCGCGTCGCGGGCACGCCATTGACCAGAAACTCGACATGGCGAACCGCCACGTCGTCGGTGGCCGCGGCCCTCGCCGTGAAGGTGCTTCCGGCGGTCACCGTGGCAGGAGCCACGAGCCTGATCTCCGGCGGGCCGTCTCGCGCCTCCAGCTGGATCGACGCCGAGTAGCCGGAGTGCATCGCGGTGATGGTTGCCAGACCTGGCCTTTTCGACCTGGCCACCCCGTCGGCGCTGAGCTCGATGACAGCGGGGTCGCTGGAGGCCCAAGTCGTACCCAGCATCGCTGGTGTGACGTCGACTCGCCGGCCATCGCTGAGCACGCCCTCGACGCGCAGCACCACCGAAGCTCCCACGCGGGGAATGTCGGTCGGCGGATTGGCGAACTCGATCGCTTGGAGCTGGGCTGTCGAGTCGACGATGACCTGGACCGTCCGAGTGAGCCCCGCGTAGCCGACATCGATCTCGGTCTCACCCGTGGCAAGGGCCACGACCTCCCCCTGCCGGGATAC
>JACRCT010001254.1 GCA_016218885.1 Deltaproteobacteria bacterium
GAAAAATGTCGTGTTTCTCTGCATTGGAGTAAGTCGCGCGGGAGAACCCCTCGCCCCAGGGGAGCGCTGACGAAGCGGCACGGCTCCTCGCCCTGCTCCTGCTCGCCGTCACTTGTCGCCAATTCGTTCGTACACCTCGTTGACTTCGGCGACGCCCTGCCTTCGATCGCCGCTCACCTTCTTCGAGCGAAGGTCGCGTCGAGGTCACTGGTCCAGCGTGAAAGCGCTCGGGCAGACCACGATACGAACGTGGGTTCTTTCCGACCCGCTCACCCTATGGGAGAAGCGGAGAACCGAGCCTAACGATGGACTGCTCTCCGGGCACGACGCAGGCTCAGAGGCCCTGCGATTCGGGGGGCGGGTGGCGATGGCGGCCGATCACATAGAGCCTGATCGGCTGTCGAAGCGGTCCGACCAGGCGCACTGTCTCCGGCGTCCAGCCCGGGACCGGGAAGTCCACCGCGGCGACCCGGGTTCCTGGCGCCAATGCTTTCTCCAGCCAGTCAGCGTTCCGCTCCAGGAAGCGAGGCATCAAGTAGCAGAAGACTGCCTGGAACTCCTTCAAGTCGGCATGGCGGAAGTCGCCCCAGCGCACTCGGGTCCGGCGGGAGCGCAGTACCCAGGCCCCAGCGGCAGCGAAGGGGTTGAGCTCGATCCCCAGGCACTCGACGTCCGCCCGCCGGTGCGCCGCCCGCAATGCTCGGCCGAAGCCGCACCCGAGATCGACGAGACGCTCGCCGTCACGGAGAGCCAGCAGGTCGAGCGCCGCGTCGATGGCCTCGGGGCTCGAAGCTCGTACCGGAACCCCGGTGGATGAGAGCGCCCTCAGAGAAAGCAACAGCAGCGCCAAGGCGATGACGAACAGGGTGAGGAGGACCACGATCATGAGAGGCTGTTCGCGCCAAGCGAGGGCGTCAGTAGCAGCGTTCTGGCGAGTTCATGCAATATCACTTGGCCTCGTTCACAAGGTCGGCCAGTTGCGCGCCACCGGTCGCCCCGAGCGTAGGGCGAGGAGCGCGAGCCCGAAGTCAAGGGGCTCTTGTGACTACGCAGGGTTGGCCCTCGACTCCGGCCCGCTTCGCGGGCCTACGCTCGGGCTGAACGGTAGTGCAGCGTGGCCGATCATGTGAACGAGGCCCATCACTTCGGCGAATCCCACTGCCACGCAGTGTGCACCGCTGAGCAGCGGCGAACGCCGCGAAGCCGTCCAGGGGGGCGCCTCGTGGCAGCGCAGCTGGAGGGAAAGCGGGAGGGGGGGCGCGGCTGCTCCCTCTCGGAGGGAGACCGCTCACTTCGAACGAGGGCGGCTTGCGCGAGATCTGTGACGTTTCGATCGGCATCCGGGGCGAAGCCGAGCTCCGGGCGAGGACCCGCGAAGGTAGGGCGAGGCAGGGAGCGGTGGTATAGGGAGGCCCTCTCGCGGAGCCCTCCATGCGCGTCCTCGCAATGATCCTCGCCCTCACGACGACCGGCTGTGCCACGCTCGGTTCCGCCACCCAGACCGTGCGCGTCGTCACCGAGCCGCCGGGGGCACAGGTTGCCGTGCTCGACCATGGCGGCCGCCAGGAGCTCGGCGCCGCGCCGGTGGAGTATCGCAAGGGCTACGAAGCCTATCGCTGCAGCCCGCTGGCGTGGCTGCTGCCGGCAGCGACGGTCGCGGTGAGCGGTGGCGCCGGCTTCTGGCTGGCCTACGGCACGACGGCGCGCAACGACAAGCTCGATTCCGCCTGGGCCGCCGGGTCGCTCTTCGGCGCCGTCGGTCTGGCGCTCGGCATCGCCCTGACCGCGGAATGCCGAATGAAGGATGGCGTCGTGCCTGGACACGAGGATGCGCAGGTGGTCGTCGAGGCGTTCAAGGACGGCTTCCAGTCCACCTCCGCACCGGTGCAGGTGCCCGGCCTGGTGAAGGATCTCAAGCTCGTGCTTGCTCCCCTCGCGGCGCCGCCCGTCGCCGCGGATGTCGTGAAGTAGCTAAAGGAAGGCAGGGCTTCCCGTCCACGACGTTCACAGGCAGCGGAATGCTCGGCGGACACTCGCCCTGCGCATCCGTGCCGATCGCTCTGCTGGCCCACGGCGACGCAGGTGAAGGCAAGCTACCGGCGTCTCAGCCTCGTTCACAAGCCTGGCCAAAGCTGCACGACCGCTCACCCCGAGCGTAGGCCCGCGAAGCGGGCTGGAGTCGAGGGCCAACTCCGCAATAACAGAAGCTCCTCGACTCCGGCCTCGCAAGCTCGGCCTACGCTCGGGGTGCCCGGTGGACGCCCAATGGCCGAGCCTATCGCCGAGCCTATGAACGAGCCTATGAACGAGGCCGGCGTCTCACCCCATCGCCGCCAGGATGGCGCGACCGGCCACGACGACCGGTCGCTCCCTTCGATGTTCGATTCGGTTCGATCAGCTCAGATGTCGAAGTAGAGCGCGAACTCGAGCGGGGTCGGCCGCAAGCGCACCGCGTCCACCTCGCGGGTGCGCTTGTAGTGGATCCACTGGTCGATCACGTCCTCGGTGAAGACCTCGCCCTTGAGCAGGAATTCCTGGTCGCGGGAGAGGTGATCGAGCGCCTCCTCGAGCGAGCCGGGCATCTTGGGCACGTCCTTGAGCTCCTCCGGCGTGAGCCCGTAGATGTCCTTGTCGAGAGGGTCGCCGGGGTCGATTCGATTCTCGATGCCGTCCAGGCCGGCCATGAGCATGGCGGCGAAGGCGAGGTAGCCGTTGCA
>JACRCT010000127.1 GCA_016218885.1 Deltaproteobacteria bacterium
ATCTCGGCGCCGATCCATCCCGCCTGGCTTCGTTGCATCGTCGGTTACAGACCCTCTGGTATGCGCCCTCCTCGCGCCTCGCCATGCGGGCGCCTCGTCGCCGAGAGTTGGCGCATTTATTTCCGCGCGAGGCCTTAGGGGGTCGGGCGGGGTATCGATGGCAGCGCCCCCCGGCTCCCCTGATACGACGCGAGGCGGCTCGATGGGCCCCAATGCCACGGACGACCTCCCCGTGGCACGAGCGTTCCCGATGAAACGTGCTCCACAGCATTATGCTGGCATGCATAATGTTCCGCAGACGTGGAACCGGGCTGGCCGGCTTCAGGAGGTCTCATGAGGTTCTTCGACCGCCAAGCGGAGCTGGCGAGGCTCGGCTCGCTGCTGCGCCGCAAGGAGGGAGCGCTGGCGGTGATCTGGGGCCGGCGCAGGGTGGGGAAGTCACGCCTCTTGCTGGAATGGTGCCGCCAGGCCGGCGGGCTCTACACCGTCGCCGATCAGTCGGCGGAGGCGGTGCAGCGCCAGTACTTCGCCGAGAGCTTGTCCCCGCGCTTTCCCTCCTTCGGCGAGGCACGCTACCCCGATTGGAGGGCTCTGCTTCGGGCCCTGGCCCGCGAGGCGGCGCGCGAGTCGTGGAAGGGGCCGCTCATCGTGGACGAGCTGCCGTACCTCATCGCCTCCGCTCCTGCTCTGGCGAGCCAGCTCCAGGCCTGGATAGACGGAGAGGCTCGAGAGGCGGGCCTTGTCGTGGCCATGGCCGGGTCATCTCAGCACATGATGCACGGGCTGGCCCTCGACGCTTCGTCCCCCCTCTTCGGTCGCGCCAGCGAGGCCATCCTGCTGCCACCGCTTCCGCCCGGGGATCTCTCCGAGGCGCTCGGGCTTCGCAGCGAGATCGAGACGGTGCAGGCCTTCGCGATGTGGGGCGGCATCCCTCGCTACTGGGAGCTGGCCGAGCCATTCGGGCGCGATCTCGATGCAGCGGTGGACCAGCTGGTGCTCGACCCGCTGGGGCCGCTGCACCGCGAGCCCGACAGGCTCCTCGCCGAGGAGCTCCCCTCGGCCACCTCGCTGCGACCGCTCCTGGACGCCATTGGCGCCGGGGCCCATCGGCTCTCGGAGGTGGCGGGGCGCCTGGGGCAGCCGGCCACCTCCCTCGGACGGCCCCTCGGGCGTCTGATGCAGATGGGGCTGGTGCGCAAAGAGCAGCCCTACGAGGACCACGAGCGAGCCGGCAAGAGGACTCTCTACCGCATCGACGACCCCTTCTTCCGTCTCTGGTTTCGGATGGTCGCTCCCCATCGCAGCTTCCTGGCGCAGGTCCCCGCCCAGCAACGGCTTCGGCTTTGGCATCAGCAGCGGGCCGCGCTCGTTGCCGAGACCTGGGAGGAGCTGAGTCGGCGCAGCGTGCCCCGGCTCTCAGAGAAGCTGCCTGTGCTTGGTGATTGCGGGCCCTGGGGCCCGGCGGCACGCCTGTGGGGCCGCGGCGGCCCCGAGTGGGACGTGGTCGCCAAGTCCGTGGACGGAAAGCACCTGTTGCTGGGCGAGGTCAAATGGCAGGACAAGGCGGCTTCCGTGGCGCACGTCCGCAACGCCCTCGCCGATCTGGAGAGGAAGGGCGTCCCGCGGGAGCTGGTGCCCGATGGCACGCGCGTGCATCGCGCTCTGTTCTTGCCGAAGGTCGAAGCGCGCGCCCGCACGCTGGTCCGCGACGTGGCCGTGGTGGAAGCCGCCGACGTGATCGAGGCATTGACAGCCGAGCCCTGACAACGTTGCCCAGGTGAAGCCCGGCGGCACGGAAGAGGGGCAGACCCTCGGGAGTGGCCACGCACGCCGCGAGCGCGACCACCCGCAGTTCTTATCGACAAGAACTTCCGAGCCCCAACTACCCGTGATCACTGAATCTGCCTCTTCGTCGGGGCGGCCTCGGTCCGAGGGATTCGGAGCCTGGCCCCGGTTTTCGAATTCGGAACCTGGCCCCGGTTTTCGAATTCGGAACCTGGCCCCGGTTTTCGAATTCGGAACCTGGCCCCGGTTTTCCCTACCTCGGCCCCGCGAAGAACGCGTCGCGGATGATCCAGCTCTCCCCGCCCCGCCCGTCGCGCACCACGCACACCACCTTGAACTCACCGGGCGGCTCGCTGTCGAGGATCTGCAGTTGGGTGTCGGTGTCGTTGTCCTCTTGGAGGGCCGGGTTGTAGCCGCCGGTCCCCTCCGGGGCGAAGTAGCCCTTGGTCGTGAACCAGCTGTAGCTCCACGACTCCCGCAGGGTCTTGGTCGCGCCGTCGAAGGTGGGCACGACGTAGCTCTCCTTGAGGTCGTCAGGAACCTCGAAGACGTCCAGCGGGAAGCCCCCGGAACGCACCTCGGGGAGGTCTCCGGGCAGGGCCACGATGCCGTCGAAGAGGACCTCCGGCTCCTGGGGCGCGACGTTGGGCACAAGCCCCGGCGTGGCCCAGGGGATCGGCAGCCACAAGGGGATGCGCGAGCCGCCCACCACCTCTTCGTCGCCCGCCCACACCCGCACGCTGATGGCCAGCGGCAGGCCGCCGAAGCCCTTGTACGGGTCCTCCTCGATCGCCTTCTGGATCAGCGGGTAGAGCTCGGCGAGCTGCTCGAACCGCCCCAGCGTCACCTCCGCCTCGACGATGCCCCCCACCGGGACCGCGCTCCCCTCGCCGATGACCATCACCGAGCCGACCCCGCCGTCCAGACCCTCGCAGCGCATGCGGTCGGCCTTGGGGCAGGTGGTGACCCGATACTGCACGCTCCGCTGCGCCTGGGGATCGTCGCCCAAGAGCAGCTTGATGCGGAACACCGGCAGCGGCGGCACCCCGCCCGAGCGGGGATCGACGCCCGCCGGCATCACGGAGTCCGGCGGGTCGCTCCCGATGGCCAGGATGCGCAGGTCGTGCACGCTGGAGACGTGGTCCAGCGCATCGGTGCAACCCGCAGACGCCAGGGCGATGAGGACCGCGAGGCCACGCATCAGAAGCTCCCCTTCAGCCCGAGCGTGGGCAGGATGGGCAACCCGGGGATGCCGGTGCGCTCACGGAAGCGGTAGTCCCACTGCCAGGACTCGACGTTGCTGGCGTTGTAGACGTTCTGGACGTCCAGGTAGACGCCGAACTTCCACAGGTCGAACAGCCACTCCTTGTCCGCCCGCAAATCGAGCTGGTGGAAGAGCGGGTTACGGCCGCTGCGCGGATCGGCTGACAGGCTGTAGTAGCGGTTGGCGTCGGAGTCGTAGACGCTGCCGTTGTAGGGCGTGAAGGGCCGCCCGCTGACCAGCCGGAAGCGCGCGCCCACCGAGTAGCCGTTGCCGAAGCGGTATTGCGCCACGGCGGTGAGGATGTGCGGCTCGTCGTAGTTGCCGGGCAGGAAGGAGTCATCGCTGCGCACCTTCTCCTCGGTCCGCGAGAACGTATAGGCGAGCCAGCCGAAGAAGTGCTCGGTGAGGTTGTGGCGCAGCAAGACCTCGATTCCGTAGGCCCGGCCCAGCCCGTCGTTGTTGAAGTATTCCGGCTTCACCGTCCCGTCAGGCAGCACCTTGACCTTGGACGAGCCCGCCACCAGGTCGTAGCGGCGGTTGTAGAAGCCGGTGACGTCGAGGTCGATGACGTCGGTGAACTTGTGCTCGAACCCCAGGGAGGTCTGGAACGCCTTGGGGATGCCCAGGTCGGGGTTGCCGAACTCCTCGTCGACGTTGAAGGCGTCCACCGGCATCGAGTAGTGCCCGACGGTCCCCTTGAGGGTGGTGCCCACGCCGATGGGCGTCTGGTCGAAGAGCTTGAAGCGCACGAGCAGCCGAGGATCGGCAGAGGCCTTGAGGCGCTTTCCCACCCAGTACTCGTCGACGCGCAGGCCGGGCATCACGGTGAGGCGATCGCCAAGCTTGAGATCCCACTCGTTGTAGAAGCCCCAGCTCGACTCGTGCATCAGGCGAGCGATCGTCATCGGCGGCGCGATGGGGTCCGCCCCGGGGAAGGACCGGTAGTCGGGGATCACGCCCGGAGCGGTGAAGTGGATGTCGGTGCGGTTGAAGACGATGTCCAGGCCCAGGCGCGCCACGTGCCCGCCGTCGAGCTCGTAGGCCAGCTCGTCCCGCACACCGCCGGCCCAGGAGATGCCGCTGCCGGAGAAGGTGACGGTGCCCTGATTCTCCATCTCGCCGCCTTGGTCGTCGCGGCCGAAGTAGGGCATCAGGACGTTGCTGGCCCGCCCCTCGCGCCAGGTCCAGGCCCCGCGCACGCGGTGAAAGTTGGTGTGGAAGCTGATCTGCAGGTCGCGCTGCGCCTGGCCTCCCTTCTGCGCCACCACCATCCGGTCGTCGCTGCCAAAGGCCATCAGCGTGAGCTGGTGCGGGTCGCCCTTCTTCCCGTAGTCGGCGCGGGCCTGGTAGTCCCAGTAGGCGGGCAGCACGCTGATCGACCCGTTCTCGGGGTCGTCGGGCATGAAGGCAGGGAGGATGGCGTCGATGTAGCTGCGCCGCGCCGCGCCCGCGACGCTGAACCGCTCGCCCACCGGCGCCTCCAGGAAGAGCGCGGCGTCGATGAGGTCCACCTTGAGGTTGCCGTGCACTGCGTCCGCCGCGCCGCGGCGGGTGAAGGCGTCGATGATGCCGCCGGTGGCGCGCCCGTAGCGGGGGCCGAAGCCACCGGGCAGGAAGTCGAGGCGGTCGAGGAACTCGGGGTTGATCACCGAGGGGCCGCCCATGAAATGGTAGAGCTGCGGAATCTGCACGCTGTCGAAGTAGGTGCCGGTCTCCTGGGGCGAGGCCCCGCGCACGATGAGCTGGCCGCCGAGATAGGGGGCGCGCGCGACCCCGGGCATGTTCTGGATGACGCGGATGGGGTCGCCCAGGGTCCCGGGGATCTTCTGCAGCTCCTCGCGCTGCAGCGTGCGCTGGGTGGCCTCGCGCTTGTCGCGCTCGGCGCGGACCACGGTCTGGAAGAGCCCGAAGCTCACCGGCATCAGGTAGTAGGTCACCTCAAGCTGCTTGCCC
>JACRCT010001255.1 GCA_016218885.1 Deltaproteobacteria bacterium
ATTACCGCCTCGAGCTGCCCGATGAGTCCCGCGTCGTAGAGCGAGAGCCGGCCCTGGAAGGGCGCGCGAAGCACCGCCAGCAGCCGCGCCTCGGCGCCCAGCTCCACCGAGTAGCCGAGCTCGGGCCCTCCTGCATCGCACGAACCCGGTCCGAGATCGACCGTGCGGGCCAGCGTGGCCGACCTGAGCCGCGCCCGATCGGCGCCGCCTGGGACCAGCACGGGCGCATCGCCGCAGGCCGGATCCTGCTCCTGGAGGGTCCAGAAGAAGGAGTAGGTGGGGCGGGGGCTCGAGGAGGAGGAGACCTTCACCAGGAAGGTGGAGCCGGCAGACACCGCCGGGCCAGCCGTGACGATCTTGCCACCGCCGAGCGCGGTGGTGGCGGTCCCGGTGGCGACCCGGCTACCGGAGACGCCGAAGACCTCGAGCTGCCCCGCGCCTCCCTGGAAGAACGCGTAGGCCACCAGCGTCCTCCCGCCCGGCACCTCCACCCGGAAGAAGTCGTCATCGCCACAGAGGGTGAGCCCCTCGTGCAGCGCGTCGGGCGCCACGGGACGTGCGGTGTCGCGGGTGTTGTTCGGCTCGGCCGCGTCCGTGCAACCCAGGCCTCCGGGCTTCAACGTGGCGAGCAGGCTGTACGGCCCGGCGGCCGCCGCCGTTCCCCCGGCCGGCACGGTCGATCGAACCCTGATGAAGGCACGAGCCGCCCGCGACGCCGGCAGCGCAGGCACTGCTACTCGGCCCTCGACTGAGCCCACCTCGACCATTCCGCCGGTCTCGGGGAAGAGCACCACCGACAGCTCCGCTCCGGACGGCGCCTCGAGGAAGCCCACGTCCACCCCATCGCCGGGCGCAGCGGTGAAGGCGATCCAGTCCTCGTCTCCGGGACAGAGGCGGCGCTCCACCGGCGCCTGCAGTAACTCTGGCCGGGCGGACGAGAAGCTCCCGTCCGGCTCGGCGAGATCGTCCTCGCAGGCAGCGGCGGCACAGGCACCCAGCGTGCAACTCCGGCCCGGCCCGCAGCCGGCGTCCGAGGTGCACGTCGGCCCCTCCACGCAACGGCCCGCGTCGCACCAGAGACCCTCGCGGCAATCGAGATCACCCAGGCACGCGGTGCACTGGCCAGCCGCGCAGCGGCCGCTAGAGCAGTCCTCGTCCGCGAGGCAGTGGGCCCGATCGACGCAGGTACCACCGCTGCAGGTTCCGCGCGCGCAGTCATCGTCGAGGCGGCAGGACCGGCAGAATCCGGCCTCGCAGGCGTAGCCGGCGGCGCAGCCGTCATCGGCGATGCAGGCCACACAGCGAAGGTCGGTGGTGCAATGGCTCCTGCCGGCATCTGAGCAGTCGAGATCCTGGGCGCACTGCCCGCAGCGGCCCGTCGCCGGCTCGCACTTTGATCCTGCCGGATCCTCGGCGCAGTCCTCGTCGATCGCGCAGGGCGGGAGCGGCTGGCATCTCCCGCCGTCGCACCCCTGACGCTCCCCGCAGTCGCTGGCCTCCAGGCACTGGACGCAGGTACCAGCTTCCGCCGTCACCAGGCAGCGAGGCTCGGCCGGATCGGTGCACTCCTCGTCCGCGGAGCAGGCGATCGGTACGCGCACGCAGGTGCCAGCGTCACAGCGCTCACCCGAGGCACAGTGCTCGTCCGCCGCGCAGGACACGCAGGTCTTCTCGCCGCTGCAGTGCGAGCGCTCCTCGGGGCAATCAGCGTCGCCGTCGCACTCGACACAGGCGCCGGCGCGACACCTCAGGCCCGAGGGGCAGTGGTCATCCGCCAGACAGGCGACGCAGTCGCCGCTGACAGGCTCGCAGACCCGTCCTCGAGGATCGAAGGCGCAGTCGGAGTTGACCTCGCAGCCCGAGTCGCCGCCGCCGTGGCCTCCCTGCGGGAGCGGCTCGCGCTCGACGCACTGGCCATCGACACAGTCCTGGCCGGCCTGGCAGACGACGCGCAGGCAGGGATCCGTGGTCGCGGGCGGATCCTCGCTGCAGCCGGCGAGCGCCAGCGCACCGAGGACCAGGGGAAGGGCCAGCCGGAGAAGTGGGCGCATCGCAGGGGATCTACCACACCCCCGGGCATTGTTCAGATGTCGAAGTAGAGGGCGAACTCCAGCGGAGATGGCCTCATCCTCACCGGATTCACCTCCTTCTCCAGCTTGTAGCTGATCCAGGTGCTGATCACGTCCTCGGTGAAGACGTCACCCTTGAGCAGGAACGAGTGATCCCGCTCCAGCGCGACGAGGGCGTCGTCGAGCGAGCCCGGCATCTTGGGGATGTCCTTCAGCTCCTCCGGCGAGAGGCCGTAGATGTCCTTGTCCAGCGGCTGGCCGGGATCGATCTTGTTCTCGATGCCGTCCAGGCCGGCCATGAGCATGGCGGCGAAGGCGAGGTAGCCGTTGCAGGACGGATCGGGGGAGCGGAACTCGATGCGCTTGGCCTTGGGCGAAGGCGAATACATCGGGATGCGGATGGACGCCGAGCGGTTGCGCGAGCTGTAGGCAAGGTTCACCGGAGCCTCGAAGCCCGGCACCAGCCGCTTGTAGCTGTTGGTGGTGGGGTTGCACAGCGCCGCCAGCGCCGGTCCGTGCTTGAGGATGCCGCCGATGTAGTGCATCGCCATCTGCGACAGGCCGGCGTAGCCCTCGCCGGCGAAGAGGGGCTTGCCTTCCTTCCAGAGCGATTGGTGGGTGTGCATGCCCGAACCGTTGTCGCCGAAGAGCGGCTTGGGCATGAAGGTCACGGTCTTGCCATGGCGGCGGGCGACGTTCTTGATGACGTACTTGAACCACATCAGCTTGTCGGCGCAGCGGGTCAGGGTGTCGAAGCGGATGTCGATCTCCGCCTGGCCGGCGGTGGCCACCTCGTGGTGCTGGCGCTCGACCTGGATGCCGACCTCGGCCATCACCCGGCACATCTCGGTGCGCAGGTCTTGCTGGCTATCGGTGGGAGCGACCGGAAAGTAGCCCTCCTTGTAGCGTGGCTTGTAGCCCAGGTTGGGTCGCTCGATGATGGCCCCCTCACGGTCGACGCCGCGCTCGGTCTCGCGGCCGGTGGACCATTGCCCCTCTTCGGACTCGATCCGGTAGAAGGCGAGGTTGGGCCCGGCCTCGTAGGCCACCCCGTCGAAGATGAAGAACTCGGCCTCGGGCCCGAAGAAGGCCTGGTCGCCGATGCCCAGCCGCCGCAGGTACTTCTCCGCCTTCTGGGCCACGTTGCGCGGGTCGCGGCTGTAGGCCTCGCGGGTGACCGGGTCGACGATGTTGCAGATCAGCGAGAGCGTCGGATCCTTCATGAAAGGATCCAGCGTGGCGCTGGCCGGGTCGGGGACGACCATCATGTCCGAGGCGTGGATCGGCTGCCAGCCGCGGATGGAGGAGCCGTCGAAGCCCAGCCCCTCCTCGAAGACCTCTTCGCCCAGCTCGGCGATGGGGATGGTGAAGTGCTGCCACATCCCCACGAAGTCCATGAACTTCAGGTCGACCATCACGACCTTCTTGTCCTTCGCGAAGCCGATGACGTCCTTGGCCTTCATGTGCCCTCCCTCTCCACGCCCATTGAGCGGGGCGTCGCCAGCCCAGAGGCGGGGGGCGGAGTGGCCGACCCGCCCGTCGGGACGAGGCAAGCTAAGACGCTCACCCGCGGGCGGCAGGCCCGGCCCCCGTCGGGGAGTCGAACCGTGCGGTGCTCCTGCTCTAGTGCGGCCCATCAGAAATGCTAAAGAGCTGTCGAAGGCCCGATCACCCGAGCGTGGCCGCCGACGGGTAGTCGGCTGCGAAGTCGAGGACCCTCGACTTCGGTCTCTCCCGAGCTCGTCGAGGGGTCGAGCTCTGCTCGGGCTGAACGAGGCCTTGAGAATGCGGTGCACTCTGCATGGCTCGCCACGCTACGAGAACGGTGCGCCGAGACAGGCCTCGTAGAGCGCGCGCTGGGCGGGTGTCGGGTTGGGCATCTTCTCGAGCCAGCAGGCGGAGTGCGGTCGCGGCGTGAGGTGGACATCGAGCTCCACGAGCTGGTCGCGGCGGAAGACCGTCACGCGCACCGAGTCGCCCGGGACGTGCTCCTCGATCCGCTCGTTGAGCGAGGACGGCGTGGCGCGCGAGCCGTCCACGGCGATGATCTCGTCGTCGGGGTAGAGGCCGGCCGCCGCCGCCGGAGAGCCGGTGAACGTCGTCGCGACGATCGCCCGGTCACCTGCCTTGAGATCGACCCCCAACCAGGCTTTCTCGCCCCCGCCGTCGTCCTCGGGCGTTCCGCCTCGGTCTGCGCCGCCCCGCTTGGCACGGCGCCGCAGCTGCAGCCCCGCCGAGCCGAAGACCCCGTAGTCGAGCTCCTCGGTGCTGCGGATCGCCCTGTCGAAGAAAGGGGTCAAGTCCTGGCCCGCCAGCTCGCTGGCGGCCGCTTCCACGCCGTCCTCGGGCACGCCGGACCCGTCGCCGTAGCGCAGGAAGAGCAGGCGCATCAAGTCGTCCAACGAGCGGACGCCGCCGGAGCGCCGCCGCAGCTCGAGGTCCAGCAGCGCCGCGACGATCTCGCCCTTGGCGTAGTAGCTGATGCCGCTGTTGGGGGTGTTCTCGTCTGGCCGGTAGTGCTTGATCCACGCCAGCCGGCTTGCCTCCGACAAGGGCAGCTCCCGCCGACCCGGCGTGGACTCGACCGAGGTGATCACCTCCCCGAGCCGGGTCAGGTAGCGCGAGGGATCGATGAAGCCGGTGCGACGCAGCAGCAGCGTGTCGTAGTAGCTCGTCACGCCTTCCATCGCCCACAGGAGCGTGGTGTACACCTCGCGCTTGTAGTCGTAGGGGACCAGCGCCTTGGGCTTGATGCGCTTGACGTTCCACAGATGGAAGTACTCGTGGGCAGCGAGGGCGAGGAAGTCCTCATAGCTCTTGCGCGGACGGAAGCTGGCGCGAGGCACGAGCAGCGTGCAGCTCTCGGCGTGCTCCAGGCCTCCGCGGCCCTTGTCGGTGAGCAGCACCAGGAAGATGTACCGCTCGCACGGCAGGCTTCCGAAGAGCTTCGCCTCGGCCTGGCACAAGGTCTCGAGATCGTCGGCGATCTGCCTCCGGTCGTAGTTGCCGGTGCCCCACACGACCACCTCGTGAGGCTTGCCCGCGGCGGTGAATTTGAAAGAAACGAGGTCGGGGCCCATCTCCACGGGCGAGTCGACGAGCGCGTCGAAATCCTGGGCGCGGTAGGTGCCCTGCGCGGGGGAGGGAAGGGAGCAGAAAGCGCGCCACCCCTGGGGGAGTCGCAGCTCGAGGAAGCTGGGCTGGACTCGATGCTCGTCGCTGGTGACGAACATCGCCGCTCCGTTGAAGTAGCCGTGCGAGTCGTCGAGGTGGTTGGTGCGCACGGTCAGGTCGTGGGCGTAGACCCGGTAGCGCACACGGACCTCGGGGAGCGTGGCTTTGGGGATCCGC
>JACRCT010001256.1 GCA_016218885.1 Deltaproteobacteria bacterium
CGAGACCCCCAGATAGAGGGCGACGGGAATCCAGCAGGCCGAGTAGTGGAGATTCGGCGAATCGAGCGCCGAGAAGAGCAGCGGCGCCGCGCCAGTGACCGTAGCGGCCACCGCGCTCGCCGGCGCGGAGCGTCCCAGGCGGCGGGCGAGCAGGAAGGCGGCGAGCGCCGCGGCCAGAGCATGCAGCGGCCCCAGCAGCGAGAAGACACGGTCGGGCCCCGTCGCGAGCTGGAGCCACCGCGGCGGATAGAAGGCCTGCGACTGGCCCAGGCCGACGAGGGGCTGCCCACAGGCGATCGCGGGCTCCCACTCGGGCAGCTCGAGGCGCTCGAGGCGCCGTTGCAGCGCGTGAGCCGCCGGATGGAACAGGCGGTGGGCGTCGCGGCCGACGATCTCCTTCTGGCCTAGCAGAAGGAAGCCGTGGACCGCCGCCACCACGAGCAGCGCCGCGGCCAACGCAAGGGCCCCCTCCCACCGCCCCGGCCGAGCAGAAGGCAGAACCTCCGTCTCGGGCCCACCCTTCGACTTGGAGGACGACGATGGCGACGCGAGCAACGGGGAGGACATGCGCGCGCCAGGGTACTACGCGGGCCAGCGCACCGCGCACTGCCTCAGCAGGCACCGCTCCTCTCGCGCACCGGCGTCGATCGCCCCCGCGCACCGTTGAAGCGAGCGCTCGTGCAACCCGCGCGGCCCGACCCGGCAAGGCCGAACCGACCCATCCTGGTCGCTGGTCAACAGTGAGCGGGAAGTGGGGTGCTCCTCAAGAACTAGGCGATTCGCAAATGGACGGGTCTGTGCCACGCTGCGCTCTGGAACTCGAACCCTGGAGGCACCGTGCAATCACTCGGCTGGGATCTCGTCCGCGCCGATGTCGATCTCATAGAGCGCGTTTGGAAGGAGCGCTGGGGCCTGCCCCTGTGCTCGGTGGGCAGAACCTTCATGCCCCGCGACGTCGAGGGCCGGGCGCTGGTGATGGGCGACCGGATGCTCGGCCTCATCACCTGGGTGGTCAACGGCAGCGATGCGGAGATCGTGACCCTCGACTCCTTCGTCGAGGAGCGCGGCGTGGGGACCCGGCTGCTGACTGCGGCGGAGGAGGCCATCCGCACCGCAGGGGGCAAGCGCGTCGCGACCTACGCCACCAACGACAACCTCCACGCGCTCGGCTTCCACCTGCGCCGGGGCTACCGCCTCGTGAAGGTGCACCAGGGAATCGTCGCCGAGCTGCGCAAGATCAAGCCGGTCATCCCCGAAGCTGGGCGGTCCGGAATTCCCATCGTCGATCTCTGGGAGATCGCCAAGCCGCTGGCCTGACAGGGCGGCCTCCCCGCTCTCCCGCGGCATCCGACACCCAGGCCTGGCTCAGGCGCACAGCGCTCGAGCCAGGCATTTGCTTTGCCCTTCTCAGAAGGGGATCGACTCGTCTGCCGCCGGGTCGTTCGGGACGGGGGCTTGCGGCTCGGCCGCGTCCGCGGCCGGCACCACGTACCACTGGCGCCCCATCTGCTGCCGGGTGATGAGCCCCTCGGACTCCAGCGCCTGCAGGAGCTTGCTGAAGGTCGAGAAACCGAAGTCCCGCTCGTCGAAATCGGGCTCCTTGCGGACCAGCGTCTCCTTGATGAACGACGGATTGATGGGACCGGTGGCACGGGCGAGCAGGCTCGCGACGACCTCGCGGGCGATCTCGGGGACCTCGGGGGCAGGCTTGGCCTCGCCCTGCTTGGCCCCCTTCCTCTCCCGTGTCTTGGGCCTCTCCACCTTCTTCTTCTCCTGCTTCTCTGCTTGCGGGCGCAAGTAGATGAACTCGTCGCAGGCCTTCACGAACAACCGCGAGGTCGACTCCTTGACCCCCAGGCCGATGACCTGCCGGTCGTTCTCGCGCAGCTTGTAGGCGAGCGGGCAGAAGTCGGAGTCGCCCGAGCCGATCACGAAGGTGTCAATGTACTCGCGCGCGTAGCACAGCTCGAGAGCGTCGATCACCAGTCGCATGTCGGCGCCGTTCTTTCCCGCCGAGGTCGAGGGCGGCACGTCCACCAGCTCGACTCCGAACCCGTGCAGGTGGCTCTTGGCGTCCTTGAACCGGGACCAGTCACAGTAGGCGCGCCGGAAGATCACCTTGCCCTTCTCCAGCAGCCGATCGAGGGCGGGCTGAAGATCGAAGCTCGATGCGCTGATGCCGGTGTTGGTGACCAGGTTCTCGAAGTCGATGAACAGCGCGATTCGACGCTGGTTTTCCTCAGTCATGGCCGCCTCCTGAGCAGACGCTGGACCCTCCTTGTACGCCGCTCCGCCCCCTCAAGGGAACTCCTTGATGTGCCCAGACTTTCTTGCACCGGGTTGCGCGGACGCCGTCATCCTGCTATTTCCTACTCACCCTATGGGATTTATGAGAGTCAGCCAGAAGACAGACTACGCGGTGCGTGCCCTGGTCGACCTGGCGCTCAATGCGCGCGAGGGCGCCCCTGCCCGGCTCTCCGAGATCGCCCGGCGCGGGAGCATCCCTGAGAAGTTCCTCGAGGCGATCCTGGTCGAGCTGCGCAGGGCAGGGCTCGTCAAGAGCCGCCGCGGTCCCGAGGGGGGGCACCGCCTCGCACGACCGCCGGGGCAGATCACCTTGGGTCAGATTCGCGCCGCCATGGACGGACCGCTCAGCCTGGTCGAGCCACCGTCCCGGCGCCAGGCAGCAGCGCCGCTACACGCCGGCCTGCAACCGATGTGGAAGGAGGTCGAGATGGCGATCGGCACCGTCCTGGACGGCGTCACCGTCGAAGACATGTGTCGTCGGGTGGAGGTCAATAGCGCAATGCCCGACTTCAGCATCTGAACCTGCCTGTCATGACGCGCGCCAGCCTTCGATGCCGGCGCAAGGGAGCGAGCCATGGGACGTATCTACGAGGACAACAGCCAGAGCATCGGTAACACCCCGCTGGTGAAGCTCAACCGGGTGACGCAAGGGGCGGGCGCGACCGTGCTCGCCAAGATCGAGGGGCGCAACCCCGCCTACTCGGTCAAGTGCCGGATCGGCGCCTCGATGATCTGGGCCGCCGAGAAGGAGGGGCTGCTCAAGCCCGGCTCGCGCGACCGCGTGGTGGTCGAGCCGACGAGCGGCAACACTGGAATCGCGCTGGCGTACGTGTGCGCCGCACGGGGCTACCCGCTCATCCTCACCATGCCCGAGACCATGTCGGTCGAGCGCCGCCGGATGCTGCTGGCCTTCGGGGCCGAGCTGGTGCTCACCGAAGGGGCCAAGGGCATGCCGGGAGCGATCGCCAAGGCAGAGGAGATCGTGAAGGCAGACCCGAAGCGGTTCTTCATGCCCCAGCAGTTCAAGAACCCGGCGAACCCCGAGATCCACTTCAAGACCACCGGCCCCGAGATCTGGAACGACACCGACGGCAAGATCGACATCTTCGTGGCCGGGGTGGGGACCGGCGGCACCATCACCGGGGTCACGCGCTACCTCAAGAACGAGAAGAAGAAGGCCATCCAAGCGATCGCGGTCGAGCCCGCAGCCTCGCCGGTGCTGACCCAGAAGCGCAGCGGCCAGCCGCTCAAGCCCTCGGCCCACAAGATCCAGGGGCTGGGCGCGGGCTTCGTGCCCGAGGTGCTCGACCTGAGCCTCCTCGATGGAGTGGAGACGGTGAGCAACGAGGAGTCGGTGGAGATGGCCCGCCGCCTCCACCGCGAGGAGGGGATCACCTGCGGCATCTCCTGCGGCGCCGCGGTGGCCGCGGCAGTGCGAGTGGCGAGCAAGCCCGAGAACCGGGGCAAGACCATCGTGACGGTCCTTCCCGATGCCGGCGAGCGCTACCTCTCGAGCATCCTTTTCCAGGACTTCGCAACGGGCTAGCGGCGGCGGGGCAGCTGGGGGGCGACGGGCCGTGCTCGCAGGCAAGAGGCCTCGCGAGCGCGGCCCGCGCCTTGTCTAGAGACCCTACAGGCAGCCAACCCGTCGATCCGCTAGCATGCCGCCGTGGTCCCCCACCCGCCCCTCTCCCAGGTCCTGCTGACCTGCCTGAAGAAGTCGGGAGAGTCCGAACCCGAGCTCGAGTCCGCGCTTGCCGAGACCGTTGCCCGGGCGCGGCGCGCCTGGCCGGCGCTTCGCCTGGAGGACTCCGCTTTCATCGCAGACCTCGCGGCGCGGCTGCCGGCGGTCGACCGCTTGTCCGAGGCCGTGCGCGCAGTCTGCGCCGAGGACCTCTTCCTGGCGGGAGCTTGCCGTCGCCACGACCCCCAGGCCCTGGAGGCGTTCGAGCGGCGGGTGATGCCACAGGTGCGAGCCGCGCTGCTCGCCCGACGGGAGACGCCAGAGGCGGTGGACGAGGCCCTTCAGCTCCTGCGCCACATGCTCTTCGTCGAAGCAGAGGCGGGGCCCGCCAAGATCGGCGAGTACTCCGGCCGCGGGCCCCTCATCTCCTGGGTCCGGATGGCGGGGCTGCGCCTGTCACTCAACCTCAAGCGCGGGCGGGCCGGACAGGGCGGCGAGGAGCTGCTGGCCTCGCAGCTGGCAGCGCCCGTCGCGCCCCCGGAGCTGGGCTACATCAAGGCCCGCTACCGGGGCGACTTCAAGGCGGCCTTCGAGGCGGGGTTCGCGGCGCTCAGCCCCCGAGAGCGCACGCTGCTGCGCCTCAACCTGCTCGACGGCCTGAGCACCTCCAAGCTGGCGAGGGTCTACCGAGCCGATCCGTCCTCGGTGCGTCGCTGGCTCGCGGACGCTCGCCGGCGACTGCTCGACCAGACCCGCCAGGCCCTCGCCTCCCGGCTCGAGGCCAGTGAACGCGAGCTGGAGAGCATGATGGGCTTGCTCGTCACCCAGCTCGAGGACAGCGTCCGGCGGATTCTTGGCCACAGGCAGTCGTAAGCTTTGAGTCGTAAGTCCTGAGTAACGTTGCCCAGTGCAAAGCTTCCGACTCGCGTTTCTTGCCCCGGGCTATGCGCCTTCGACTCGCTGAACTCCCGCGCCCGGGCCGCCCGCGACGGTCCGGGTCACCCCCGCGATGCCGCGCAGGCGCATGGTCACCCTCTCGACATGGGGGGCCAGGCAGATCACGCAGGGGTTCGGCCCGGCGTCGAGGGTGAACCAGGCCTCGACTCCACTCGCTCGCAGCTCTTCGACCGCGGCGATCACCGCCACGGTCGTCGGGCGCAAGTAGCTGATGGGGGGATCGGCGGCCATGGCCGAGGCATGCATGCGCCAGGCGTTGCGCTCCGCCGCCGCCCCGAGCCGGGACAGGTCCTTGGAGAGGAGCGCGCCACGGGCATCGGCGAGATCCCGCTCGGCACAGGCGGTCCACGCCGGGTAGTACGGCGAGGTCTCGACGGTGCGCCGCATCGCTTCCCGCGAGGAGATCTTCTTCGCCGCGTCCGAGCAGACGGCCACCACCATCCTCATGTCCGGCCAATGCGTCTCGGGCGCAACCTGCACGGCATACGAGTCGGAGCCATCCTCGGCGCTCCCCTTGAGCCACTCGCAGAAGCCACCCTCGATCGATCGGCACGCCGACCCGGAGTTGCGCCGGGCGAGGATGGAGAGCTCGCGCGCCGGGGGATTGAGCCCGGCGGCCCAGCAGGCCGCTGCAGCCAGC
>JACRCT010001281.1 GCA_016218885.1 Deltaproteobacteria bacterium
ATGCCGTCCGCCCCGAGCGCGGCGTAGCGGCGCAGGAGCAGGCCGGAGGACCTGACGACCACCTTGGCTGTCCTCTCGTCGGCGGCGGGCGGCGCCAGGGTCGAGTCGAGCAGGGGGCCGGCGCGCAGCAGAAAGCGCTGGCCACAGCAGCAACGTTGGGCCTCGGGCTTGGGCTCCGCGGGCTGGCTACAGCGCGGGCAGGAGAGGGTCAAGGCGGGAGCCGGAGGTGGCCAGGCTGGCGGATTCGCCGACGGCGGCGGTGCGGTGGGAGCGGGCATGCGCGGCACGATAGCAGGAGGGGTTCTGCGAATCGCTTGGGCGCCGGGGGAAGGGTGGGGCTTTCCCTGCCCCGTCCTCCCCGGGGCGCGGGGGTCCAGCCCGGGTGCGTCTTCCGAGCGCGCCACGGAGCTACCCGTAGACACGGCGGGGAGGGGAACCTGCCCATCGTTGGGCAGCTTCTCGTTGGGCAGCGGGACCGAGGGAGCGCGTCGCGGTCGATAGCGGGGAGGGGAACCTGCCCATCGTTGGGCAGCTTCTCGTGGGGCAGCCCGGGACCGAGGGAGCGCGCGTCGCGGTCGATAGCGGGGAGGGGAACCTGCCCATCGTTGGGCAGCTTCTCGTAGCGGTCCGGGACCAAGGAAGGTGGTGGGCATGTAGAGCACGTCGCCCTCGTGGAGCGGCGGCATGCACTCGTGTCCCAGCTTCAGGGCCAGCGGCAGGGCGGAGAGCACGGCGAAGAAGCCGATGGCCACCGTCGACCCGGGACGGCGCAGCCGGTCGAGGCTCCACCATCATGAGCCTGGGCGGCATCGATATTGCCATCGGCGCCACTGTGGACGCCGAGATCGTGATGAACGAGGCCTCGCACAAGGAGTTGGAGCACGCGCCGCCGGAAGCCGACGGGCATCTTGTGCCCGGCTCCGCCAATCGTTCGGTCGCTTGAGTGCGGCTCCTGGTAGATGGTTTTCGGACCGTTTACGGACTACTTTTGGCTTAAGGAGGTTTTCCCATGCGTGGCCCCCGCGTTTCCGAGGACTTCGTTCCGGTGAGTGAGTTCAAGGCCAAAGCGGCTGACTGGCTGCGCAGGCTCACCGACACCGACGCGCCTATCGTGGTGACCCTCAACGGGCGGCCGGCCGGTGTCCTGCTGTCGCCGCACGCGTACGACGAGCTCACTGAACGAGCACGCATCGTGGGCGCCGTTGAGGAGGGGCTCGCCGACGCCGAGGCCGGCCGGGTTCACCCCCATGCTGAGGTTGCCAAGCGCATGCACGCTCGATTTGGCGGGAAGCCGAGATGACCAGAAGGCGAGCACCTCGGATCGCGCCGCCTGCGGCAGTCGTGTGGACGAACCGCGCGCTCGCGGATCTGCAGGCGATCGGCGACTACATCGCGCTGGACAGCCCGGTTGCCGCTCGTCGCTGGGTCGACGGCCTGATGGCCCTCGCGGAACGAGCGGCAGCGGCCCCACTCGCCGGGCGCCGCGTTCCAGAGATCGGCAACGACAGCATTCGCGAGGTCTTCAAGCGCACCTGCCGGCTCGTCTACCGCCTGACCGATCACCGCATCGAGGTCCTCACGGTCTTCGAAGGCCACCGCATCCTCCCTGATGACTTCAGCGAGGGCGAATAGTACCGACCGTGATTTCCCACGGGCCAGGCGCTGAGACCGCCGACGGCCAAGCAATGCAGGTAGGTACTTTCCCGAAGGCGGGTATCAGCCATGTCCATAGTCAATCAGCTGCGTGACGCTTGCTTCATTAGTGCTTCGAATGGTCTGAAGGAAGTCATAGTGGAGTTTAAGCGCGAAGTGGGGCGCAAGCCGACGCTGGCCGAGCTGTGCGAGATTCTGACCTGGGGAGCTCGCAGCTTTGAGGATGAGCTGCTAGAGGGGACTCCGAGCTTCAATATCACCATTGAGGGGCGTGCTGTTGTTCCTAAGCAGCGGCTTAGTGAGGGAGATCTTGTCGCCGTTCCTGTTGGCCGCGAGCGAGTGGCCATGATTCTCTATATTTGCCAGTGCGGGCGGTTTGGCAAGGCGTTTGGTTTGTTTGATGGAAGCCTGCCACCCTGGCGGTCCATTCAGAAATGGCAGCCGAGTGGACAGTGGATACATCCTGTCTTTTGCGATGATCGACTCGTAAAAATGGGAAGATGGAAGGTGGTGGCGAATAGGCCGGACCTTGTCAAGCGGTTTCGTGCTCCAGAGGTGTACCATCATCCGAAATATGATCCTGGAGATGGAAGCTACGGAAGACACGGCTTGGCAGAGTCGCCTGGTGGGACGGTGCGGAAACTAAGCGCGGCCGAAGCGCGAGAGGTGTTTGCAGACGTCCCTGGGATGAAAGGGCAATTCTTCATCGCCGACGCTCTCGAGACGTTTCTGACAGACCGGAATGAATAACGCATAGGCGGAGATCAGCTTCCCGGGTCCTGGATTGAGCGCTTCCCTGCTTGGAGGAGCCGTACGAGCACGTGGAAGCAGTGATCGTGGCGCTGGATGCCGGCGAGCAGCTGCCGGAGCCGGGACGAAGGCCAGCTCCCGCTCTACCTACTCCGTCGCCGGCCACACCCGTCGCCGCGCCGCAGGCCGCAGGGCGAGATAGGCCGCCACGCCCGCCATGAAGGCCGACGCGCCCATCCCCACTGCCGCGACGATCCAGGTACCCGGCACCGCCACGTAGAGCGGCACCAGCGGCGCGGCGATCCCGGCGACCAGCCCCACGCTCAGGACGGTCGTCGCCAGCCGCAGCCGGGCCAGCCGAGGGGCATCGAGTTTCGCCAGCCGTTCCCAGAGCAGCTGCTCCTGGCGCCAGTAGGTGTAGACGACCGGGATGATCTCCAGGGTCAGGAAGGTCGACGTCAAGAGCCCGCCCACCATGGGCGCGGCGATGCGCTTCATGACGTCCGCACCCGATCCGGTCGCCCACAGGAGCGGCAAGAGGCCGATGAGCATGGTGGAGACGGTCATCAGCTTGGGCCGCACGCGCATCACCGTGCCCTCGAGGTGCGCCCAGATGATGTCGTCCAACCCGCGGATCAGGCCCGCCTGGCGGCGGCGCTCGTAGGCGTTGTCGATGTACACGATCATCACGATGCCGGTCTGGGCAGCGAGCCCGACCAGCGCGATGATCCCCACCCACACCGCCGTGGAGAGGCGGTAGTCCATCGCCCACAAGAGCCACACGCTGCCCACTAGCGCGAAGGGGATGGAGAGCAGCACGATCAGCGTCTCGGCGAAGTTGCGGAAGTGCAGGTAGAGCAGCAGCACCACGATGAGCAGCGTCAGCGGGATCACCAGCTTCATCCGCTCCGCCATCTGCTCCAGCAGCTCGTACTGGCCGGTCCACTCCAGGAAGTGGCCAGCGGGCATCTTCAGCGTGCCGTCGGACTGCGCCGCGCGCACCACCTCCTTGGCCTCCCGCACGTAGCCGCCCACGTCGCGCGCGGGATCCACGTCCACGTACACGTAGCCGACCAGGAAGCCGCCCTCGTCGCGGATCATCGGGGGACCGCCCACGATGCGGATGTCGGCGAGCTGCCCCAGCGGCACGAAGGCCAGCTCGCTCGAGGCGGCCCCTGCGGGCGCCGCGGCGCCCGGCGCCGTCCCTCCGCCCATCGGCGAGGACCCGCTCCCCAGCATCGGCAGGCCCATCGCCGAGCCCACGTCCAGCATCGGCGCCGAGCTCCCCAGGCTGGGACGGGCGGGCAAGGCGGCTCCCGAGGACGGTCTGGACGCCGAGGAATCCATGCCTCCCATCGCCAGCGCCACGACCCCTGTCAGGGACGGCGTCGTCTCGCGGCTTCCCATCTTGTCCATGGCGCCGCCTGGAGCGGCCGAGCCCCCGCCGTTGCTGGAGCGCACCGGGACCAGCACGCGCTTGAGCTGCTCCAGGTCGTTGCGCAGGTCCTGCGGGAAGCGGACGTTGATCGAGAACCGGTTGCGTCCCTCCACGGTGCTGGCGATGGGCGCCCCGCCGATGGCCGCCTCGATGGTGCGGTGCACGTCGCCCACCGTCAGGCCGTAGCGCGCCAGCGCCCGCCTATCGGGGACGATGTCCACGTAGAGCCCGCCCTGGCTGCGCTCATAGAGCACGCTGCGAGTTCCGGGGACCGGAGCCAGCAGGCCCTCGAGGGCGACGCCGATCCGCTCGACCTCGTCGAGGCTCGAGCCGTGGACCTTCACTCCCACCGGGGTGCGCACGCCGGTGGTGAGCATGTCCACCCGCGGCTTGATGGGCATCGTCCAGGCGTTGGTCCAGCCCGGCATCTGCAGCGCGCGGTTCATCTGTGAGGTGAGTTCGTCGAAGCTGATGGGGGTCTGCTCCGGCCAGACCTTCCCCAGCACCGGCTTGAGGAAGCCCGGCGCCCAGGCCGAATACCAGCGCTGGCGGTCCAGCTTGCGCCACTGTTCCTCGGGCTTGAGGCGCACCGCCGTCTCCACCATGGTCAGCGGCGCAGGGTCGGTGGCGGTCTCCGCGCGGCCCACCTTGCCGAAGACCGAGGCCACCTCCGGGAAGCCGCGCAGCACGCGGTCCTGGACCTGCAGCTGCCGCTTGGCCTCCTCGATGGAGATGTTGGGGAAGGTGGTGGGCATGTAGAGCACGTCGCCCTCGTTGAGCGGCGGCATGAACTCGTGCCCCAGCTTCAGGGCCAGCGGCACGGCGGAGAGCACGGCGAAGAGGCCGATGGCCACCGTCGACTTGGGCCGGCGCAGCGCCACGAAGACGAAGGGCTTGTAGAGCCGGATGATCAGCCTGCTCAAGGGGTGGCGCGCCTCGCTGCGGATCTTGCCGCGCAGCAGCACGTCGCGCAGCGCCGGGGCGAAGGTGATGGAGACCAGCGCCGCGGAGAGCATCACGAACGTCTTGGTGAAGGCCAGCGGCCGGAACAGGCG
>JACRCT010001282.1 GCA_016218885.1 Deltaproteobacteria bacterium
ACTGCAGGCGAGCGCGAGAGAAGTGGCTCGGCAGGAAGGACAGCGCGAGGCTCGCCCGCTCGCTGTCCAGCCCGAACTGGCTTCGCGAGTTCAAGGCGGTGGGAGCCTCACCCCCCACTCGCCGCCACAGCTCGAAGCGCGCCCCCACTTCCCAGCGCTTGCTGATGCCCACGATGAGGTCGGTATACCCCCCCACGTCCTGCCACACGTCGGTGGGCACCTCCATCTTGCGTAACCAGAACTCGGTGACCCAGGCGAGGTAGGTGTAGCCGGTCTGCCCCTGGCCGATGGGGCGCCACTTGAGGAGGAGATCACCACCGAAGGCGTAGGTCCGGTGGCCCACCTGGGGTTCGAGCGCGGAGGTTCCGAAGACCGCATTCGTGCCCAGCTGCAGTGCCCAATCGTCGGAGAGGTCGAAGAATTGGACCAGCCTTACCGGGTAGATGAAGTCCTCGAAGCGCGGGTCTCCCTCGGTGAGGGGCTTGGTGCGGAAGGCCCCGCCCTCCCCCACCTGCAGCGCGCCGATCAGCTCGACATACCAGGGCAACGGCGCGAGCCAGGAGACCTCTGCCCCTGGTCCACCCAGGCCCTCGGCGCCGAACAGGAACTGGTTCGGCAGCGGGTTGAGCACGAAGTGCCAGGAATGGGGGTGGGTCGGATTGTGCCGGCCCACCTTCGACAGGAACTGCCCCGCCCTGGCCTGCAGATCGAGGGGAAGCGAGAGGGTCGTGAGGTAGATCTCCTCCAGCTCCAAGTGGGCGAGCGCAAAAGCCATGTCGAAGCGGAAATAGGGATCGACGCTGGCGGAGGCTGCGAGCTCCGCCCCGGTCACAGATACACCGGTGGCGGTTGGCACGTGCCCCTCCAACGGTACGCGGTCGGCTCGCGAGAAGTAGGAGCCGACCACATCGAGGATCAACGAGATGGCCGGGTTGCTCTCGTTGCCAAGGATCTCCTTGCCGAAGGCGAGCCGCAGCGGATCTTCGGCGCGCCGGTCCTGGGCCTGGGTGGCGTCCGCGCCCTTGCCGCCGCTCTGCGCCTGCGCATCCGCCTTGGCGGCTTCCTCGAGCGCCCGCTCGAGCTCGGGATCGGCCGGCGGGGTTGGCGCCCCCGATGGAGGCGGCTGGGCTGGAGCAGCGGGAGCCGAAGAGGGCTCCTGCGCTGCAACATCGCTGACGGCGAGAACGAGCACGAGCGCCAGGGGCGCCGTGCGTAAGCTGGCTCTGCGCATGGGAACTCTCCGCGTTGCTTCGGGCGCCTCCGAGAGATCCCTCGTAGCGCCATGCCCCTCGAGAGGGGGCCAACCACTATCCGACGAGCTGGTCTCAGGTCAGCAGCAGCCGGAGCGCGGAGGCGAGTGCGAGGGTGCGAGGAGGTACAGCTCCCACGGGAGAGCGGGAGCGATGCGCGTGGAGGCAGGAAGAGTCCAGTGCTCGGAGCTCGCAGGCGCGGCGAGGCCGGGCAGCGGGCTGGGCAGCTCCTGCGCCTGGCTCAGCAGAGCGAAGACCTGGCATTCCTCGGAGCGCGAATCGCGGTCCTGCGGTGGGCATTGCTCCGAACGCTCAGAGAGCGGTGACAACGGGTGCCCTACCCGTCCCGACTCAGGCCGCCAGACATGGGCGTGCGAGACCAGGTGGGCCAGGGCCAATACCTGCCCCACCACGAGCAGGAGGGCGATTGCCGCGGCGACTCCGCGGGCGCCGAAGCACCTGGGCCGGGCGGGCCTGCTCTGGGGCGCGCCGGTCAACGCGCCCTGCGCCCGCCCGAGCGCGTCTTCTGGACGCATGCCGAGCAGGCCCCGTTTAGAGTGAGCTCGTGGCTCTCCATCACGAAGCCACTAGGCACCAACCGGCTGAGGTCACCCGCGCACGCTTCGATGTCGAAGGTGCGGTCGCAGCGGTGGCAGTGGAAGTGGTGGTGGTGGTCGTGACCCTTGGAGGCGAGCTCGAACCGCATGGTGCCGGCCACGGTGAGCGCCACGAGCCATCCCTCATCGGCCAGCTCCTTCACGGCGCGATAGACCGTCGCCACCCCCAGGGAGGGAAGCGCGTCCTGCGCGGCCGCAGCGGCCTCCTGCGGCGTGAGGGGCCGCCCCGCCGAGGCGAACACCTCGCGGATCACCTCTCGCTGTCGCGTGTTGCGCTGCACCGCCCGACACCTCGCGTGGCTGACCGGGGCTATTGATAATGGCTTCTCAGTATCACGTCAAGCTCTGGCGGCAGAACTGGCGCGCCTCGGCCGGACCGAACTGCCTCACCGAACGTCGATGGTGTATGGGCGCTCTGCGGTCCGCGCAGGGTTGGAGGCGTCGATGACCGTCACCTTGAGCCTGGTTGGCGCCCCTGCCGGATGGGCGTGTCGCCCATCCCGATCGTTCCTCGTTAGAATTGCAGGCATGTCCGAGCCCAATCCCCCGGAACGATCGACGTATTGGCAGAAGTGCAGCGTGTGCAAAAAGCCGATCCCGTTCGGCGGCGCATATCTGAAGTGCGCCATCTCGACGTGCAATCGGAAGAGCTTCCAGCTCTGGTTCTGCTCCGACTCCTGCTGGGATGCCCACAATCCCGACCAGAACCACCGTCACCCCAGCTACACCGAGCACGTGGCTCCGCGCGCACCGGGTTGATGCCGCGCATTCGGCGCCTCGGAACGCTGGGGCCACCACCAACGCTCGAGGACGACGTCGTGCCGCTTCACCGTCCCGCCGCCGGGTGGCCGGCGCTTGCCATGCCCGCGGAGAGCGTCGGCTGCCTCCAGGCAGCGTGAGCCACGAGGGACGGGAATGCATGAGCCCCCAGTACCTGTCGATGCCGCCATGCGTGAAGGTAACCGAGGCATTTCTCCGATCCTTCGCGGCGCTGGTACCATGGCAGTCGCTTCGGCGAACAGCCCTCGCCACGCCGCCCGACGCCGAATCCAGCGCGAGGAACGTCGAGTGCAGACCGCAGGAACCCCTCGCCACCTAAGCGGCGAGGAGGCGTCCTCGAAGTTCGGCATGAGGAGGAAGAACCATGGCATCGCGATGCATCGAGCACTCCGAGCGGCGCCAAGCGCTCGGGATGATACTGCTGGCGGCAAACCTGCTGGTGGGCATGGCGGGGTGCTCGGAGGAGCGGGTGGCCGGTTCGGATTGCGCCGAGAGCTCCGAGTGCCCTTCGGAGAAAGGCCGCTGCGTCCAGGGCCTGTGCTACGCGACCTCGTGTGCCACCGGCTCGTGCGCAGCGGGCGAGGTCTGTGTGGAAGAGCAGTGTGTGGCCGAGCTGTGCGTCGGGTTGGTCTGCGCCTCAAAGCAGGAGCGATGCGTCAAGGGGACCTGCTACCCGAGCGATTGCGGGGACACCCGCTGTGAGGCTGAGGCCGTCTGCGTCGCGGGGAGGTGCCTGCCGGAGAGCTGCGTGGGGGTGGTGTGCGAGGGCACGACAGTGTGCCAGGAAGGCCGCTGCGTTGCCCCCAGCTGCACCAACGGCACGCGGGAAGGCAGCGAGACCGACGTGGACTGCGGCGGGAGCTGCCCGGCGTGCGCGGAGGGGAGCGAGTGTGACCGGGGAGGGGACTGTGCGAGCGGCGTCTGCAGCGACGGTGTCTGCGCGACCCCGAGCTGCGGCGACGCAGTCAGGAATGGGTCCGAGACGGACGTGGACTGCGGGGGGACCTGCCCCGGCTGCGTGGACGGAGAGCATTGCGGCTCGGCGGCCGATTGCGTGAGCCAAGTCTGTCAGGGCGGAACGTGTCAGCCGCCCAGCTGCCAGGATGGGGTGAAGAACGGGCTCGAGACCGATGTGGATTGTGGGGGCGGCAGCTGCCCGCCCTGCGCGGATCGCGACGCCTGCACGCAGAGCTCGGACTGCGCGAGCGGCTTCTGCGCGGAAGGACTCTGCCAGGCACCGACCTGCGCGGACCAACAGAAGAACGACTTGGAGACGGACACTGACTGCGGTGGCCGCCACTGCGCTCCATGCAGCGACTCCAGAGCCTGCCTCCAGGCCACCGACTGCGCGAGCGGCGTGTGCACCGAGGGCACTTGCCAAGTGCCCACCTGCGCCGACCAGGTGAAGAACGGCGCGGAGACCGACCTGGACTGCGGGGGCCCAAGCTGCCCGGCCTGCGCCGACACCTTGGTATGCGGGCAGGCCTCCGACTGCGCGAGCGGCGTGTGCACCGACGACACTTGCCAGGTGCCCACCTGCACCGACCAGGTGAAGAACGGCGCGGAGACCGACCTGGACTGCGGCGGCCAAAGCTGCCCGACCTGCGCCGACACTCTGGGCTGCGGGCAAGCCGCCGACTGCGCGAGCGGCGTGTGCACCGAGGGCAGCTGCCAGGTCCCGACCTGCACAGACCAGGTGCAGAACGGCGCGGAGACCGACCTGGACTGCGGCGGCCCAAGCTGCCCGACC
>JACRCT010001263.1 GCA_016218885.1 Deltaproteobacteria bacterium
CGCAGGCCTGGAGGTCGGGATCGCTGCAGCCCGGTCCCGAATGCACGGTGCAGCAGTCGTTGGTCGGTGGCAGGGGGCATTCCAGGCTGCAGCTCGTCACGGCGTCGTCGACGCAGGCCTGGCTCCAGTCGCCCGAGCAGCACTCGGGCAGGTCGTAGCAGACGCAGGCCTCGGTCCCGGCGATGTCGCAGGAGCCGCCCGTGTGCACCGAGCAGCAGTCCGTCGGGCAATACAAGCCGCATGACTCCTTGGCGGTGTGGGCGCAGGTGGACGACCAGGGGCCGGTGGCGCAATCGGGCCAGAGGAAGCTGACGCAGGCCTGCACGGCCGGGTTGGAGCAGCCCACCTCGGCGTGGGGCGAGCAGCAATCGCTTCCCTCCGGCAGAGGATCTCCCTCGAGAGCGGACGGCGCGGAGGTCGAATCCACCCGATCGGCGCAGCCGAGGAGCGCGAAGAGCACCAGGAAGGTCCGAGATTTCATGGAGTTTGTTCCTCGTCGAGGCTGTCGGTTCCTGGGCGCGCCCACCGGACTTCCGAGCCGAGCAGGTTCTGTCAGCGCTTGGTGAGCCTCGTCAATTCGCTTCGACGACGCGCGGTGCGGCGCATCCTAGCCGAGTCGCCGGGGGTTGGCTCAGCCATGCACTTTGGCAGAGGGAGAGCTCTCGACGAGCCTCGCACTCGAGCGGTACCTTCCCCCAGTCACGGCATCGGGGACGTGGCGCAGGAAGTAGTCGTGGCCTTCGAGTGATTTCCCAGGAGCAGCTCCATGCGCTCGCCCCTCTCCTCCTTGACGCTGCTCTGCCTCGTCGTCGCCGGCTGTGGCTGGGGTGGCTTCGTCACCCTTGCGCCGAACTCCCCGGTCAACGGCGATGCGGGCAGCTCGAACCGGCCTCCAGGCCCTGATGCGGGCTGTCCCACCGTGCTCTGCGGAGCCGAGGGAACGTGTTGCCCGGAGGGTCAAGAGTGCGTCGAGGAGGCCTGCGTGCTGGCCTGCGCATCTCAGGTGCGTTGCGGACTCACGTGCTGCGACGCGGGCCAGGTCTGCCTCGCAAGGACCTGCGCGACGCCGGGAGCTGCCTGCCGGGACTCCTTCGACTGCGAGGAGGCCGACTTCTGCGAGCCCACTTTGGGCAAGTGCCTGCCCCAACCCGAGGGCGCCTCCGGCTGCGAGTGGCGCTCTCCCACGGACGTCTATTCGCCCACGCTCGAGTGGTCGTGGACGAGCTCGACGATCCAGCCCGGCAGCGTGCAGGTGATCAACATGCCGCTCGTCATCGACCTCGACGCCGATCGGATCCCCGACGTGGTGATCGTGACCTCTTCCGAGGTCTCTCTCCAGAACGAGCCTGCTTACCTGCGGGCGTTGGACGGCAAGAGCGGATTGGAGAAGTGGCCCGCGACCGCCGATGTGTACAAGGCGGAGAACCAGCTGAACCTGCGTGCCACGCCGGCTGCCGGTGATCTGGACGGCGATGGGAGGATTGAGATCGTCGCATTGAGCCGGGCTGGAGGCCTCATCGCCTTCCGTGACGACGGCTCGTTGCTCTGGCGCTCCACGCTGGCCAGCGGCGCTGCCTACGGCAACTTGTATGGGGCGTGCGCGGTGGTCCTCGCGGACCTCGACGGGGATGGCAAGGCGGAGATCGTGGTGAGCGGGGTGGTCTTCGATTCATTGGGAAGGGTGGTCTCCGGCGCCGGTCGTGAGTTCGCCGGGAACAACGGAGCGGGCAACGGCACGTTGAGCATCGTCGCGGATGTCGACGCCGACGGCGCACAGGAGGTGGTCACCGGAAAGGCCGCCTGGCGACGTGACGGCTCGGTGCTGTGGAACTGTGAGAGCGCAGGGGCGTGCGGCGTCACGGCCCTATCAGACGGTTATCCCACCCTCGCCGACCTCGACGCTGACGGCGACCCGGAGCTGGTGGTGGTTTCGGTAGGCAGCGTGCGTGTCCAGCGGGCGAGGACGGGCCAGAGGCTGGCCCAGCTGAAGATGCCCGACATGGGCTACGGGGGTCCGCCGGTCATCGCGGACTTCGACGGCGACGGTCGGCCAGAGATCGCCGTTGCTGCCGGCAAGGTCTATAGCGTCTATCGCTATACGAGCCAGCCGAGTCCCTTGCTCACCATGGTGTGGAGCCGCACTCAGGATCTGTCCTCCAGCGTCACCGGCTCGAGCGCGTTCGACTTCGAGGGCGACGGCGCCGCGGAGGTCCTCCACAACGACGGGTGCTACCTGCGGGTGTACAGCGGAGAAGACGGAAGGAAGCTCCTCGAGCTTCCTTCGACGATGGGGCCGAACCACGAGTATCCGGTGCCGGTCGACGTCGACGGCGACGAGAGCACGGAGATCGTCGTCGTGGCCAGCGACCGCAGCCACTCAGGCCGCGTCGTCTGCAGCTCTTACTCCACGGACGAGCATCCGCTGTACGGCGTCTTCGTCTATGGCGACTCCCAGAACCGCTGGGCGCGTACCCGGAAGGTCTGGAACCAGCACGCCTATCATGTGACCAATATCGGCTCCGATGGTCGGGTCCCTCCGCTGGAGGCGCCGAGCTGGTCTTCGGAAGGGCCCAACACCTATCGAGTCTCGACCCAGGGCTCAGGCGCGTTCAACGCCCCGAACCTGCAGCTCGATCTCGAGGTCTCCACTGCCGCCTGTCCCGACATGCTCATCTTGCGAGCGCGAGTGAAGAACGCAGGCGCGCTGGGAGCAAGAGCAGGGGTGAGCGTGACCTTCTTCCTGGGCACGAGCGCCTCGGGCACGCAGGTGGGGAGCGGGAGGACGTCGGCGCCGATTCTCCCCGGAGGAGCGGAGGTCGTGGAGCAGAGGTTCGATCCCGCGGGTAGGGCTGGTCCCTTCTCTTTCCACGCGGTGGTGAACGCGGACCCGCCTGCCGGGGTGCACGAGTGCCGTGACGATGACAACGCCGCGACGGTGGGCAACGCCAGCTGCCCGTAGACGCCTCGGCCTCCCCCTGCCCCCTCCCGGAAGCACTTGAGGGAATACCTTCGGGCCGGGAGGGGGAGACTGAAGAGCGGGGCAGGGGTAGTGAAGACTCTTTCCGACCCTGAGGAGTGCGGGGCGTGCCCAGGCCTCCCCCTGCCCCCTCCCGGAAGCACTTGAGGAAGGACCTTTGGGCCGGGAGGGGGAGACTGAAGAGCGGGGCGTGGGTAGTGAAGATCCTCCCGATCGGGAAGGTCTTCGCTACCCACGCCCTTCATCCCAGCCGGAGATCGAGATGAGCAACGCCCGATCGCCCCCTCCCGAAGTGCCCGACCCTCCCTAGAGTGACTCGGGAGGGGGAAGGGGGGAGGCAGGTTGGCCCTCTAGGGAAAGCCCACCGCGGGGATGGCGGACGAGCGGACGGCGAGCAACCTTCCTTGCTGCCGTCACCTCCGGGGGAAGCGATGCCCTGCGAACGCGCTCAGGGATGTCCGTTCCATGTCCGCGTGAAGAACGCGGCGCTGACCGAAGCCTGGAGAATCTTCTACTGCGACGATTCCTGGGAGCGCTGCGCCCGCATCAAGCTGGTGAGAGCCGGGCAGCCAGTTCCGGCGGAGCTGATGCCGAACGGCAAGCTCCTGAGGCACCTGAACTCGTTTCCCAAGTGAGTGACCGAGGGCGACCCGTGGCGCGGCTGACCGGAACCGAATACGGAGCCTTGGTGGAGCAGGCCCCCATCATGATCTGGCGGGCCGACGGCAGCGCAGCTTGCGACTACTTCAACGAGCGTTGGCTCGAATTCACGGGTCGGACCCTCGAGCAGGAGCTCGGCGATGGCTGGGCCGAGGGAGTCCATCCCGAGGACCGCCATCGCTGTCTCTCCATCTATCGCGAGGCCTTCGAGCGGCGCGAAGTCTTCGAGATGGAGTATCGGCTGCGGCGCCATGACGGCGACTACTGCTGGGTCTTCGACCGCGGCGTTCCCCTCTTTGCCCCAGCCGATCAGTTCGTGGGCTATGTCGGCTCCTGCGTGGATGTGACCGAACGGGTGGTGGGGCGTGAGCTGATTCGGCGCGCTGCTGAGCAAGATCTCCAGTCGCTGAGGGGGCTGCTGACCATCTGCTCGCACTGCAAGAAGATCCGCGACGGGATGGGCCAATGGCAGCGCCTGGAGAGCTACCTCGCAGGGCATAGCCGGGCCGACTTCAGCCACGGTATCTGCCCCCACTGCCTCGAGGAGCACTTCCCCGAGTGCTGAACAGTAAGGTCGGGAAGGGTTCGGCTCTAGTAGCCCTGGCTCTGGGCGGTCACCTTGCCGCGGAAGATGCGGTAGATCACCGCGGTGTAGCCGATGACCAGTGGCATTCCGATGAGCGCGATGACCAGCATCACCGCCAGCGTCCTGGGGGTGGACGAGGCGTTGTAGATGGTGAGGCTGTAGTCGAGATGGGTGATGGAAGGGACCAGGCGGGGGAAGAGCCCGAGCCCGGCATGGGCGATCATCGCCACCAGCGTGACCGCCGAAGCCAGGAACGCGAGCAGGTCCCGGCCCTTCCTGAGCATCACCGGCACGCCCGCCAGCCCGGCTGCCAGCAGCAGCGAGAAGACCCAGAACAGAGGGTGGCCGGTCTTGAACAGCTGAGGTGAGACGATGCCGGTGGCGACCGTCGCCGCCGCGTAGAGCACGGCCCACCCGACCCAGCTGGCCATCGCCACCTTGCCCATCCGCCCGGCGTGCGCCCCGTCAGCCTTCAGCCTTAGATAGAGCGCGCCGTGAGTCACGAACGCGGCGAGGCTCAGCAGCCCCACCAGAATCGAGTAGGGGTTGAGCAGACCCAGGAAGCTCCCCGTCCAGTTCCCGCCCTCATCGACCGGCACCCCGCGCAGCACGTTGCCCACCGCGACGCCAAAGAGGATGGAGGGCAGCAGGCTGCCGATTCCAAACGCCAGGTCCCAGGCTTGGTGCCAGCGGGGCGAGTCCACGAGGTTGCGGAACTCCATCGACACCGCCCTCAGGATGAGGGCGAGCAGCAGGAGCATCAGCGCCAGGTAGAAGCCGCTGAAGACCGTGGCGTAGACAGCGGGGAAGGCCGCGAACATGGCCCCGCCCCCGGTGAGCAGCCACACCTCGTTGCCGTCCCACACCGGCCCGATGGCCTTGAGGTTGACCCGCTTGGCGTCCTCCTCGCGGGTGAACAGGTGCAGCACGCCCACGCCCAGGTCGAAGCCGTCGAGCACCGCATAGCCGGCGAGAAGCACTGCGACAAGGATGAACCAGAGGGTATTGAGATCCATGGATGTCGTTTCCTCTCAGGCAGCCTTCGAGGGGGCGGGCAGCACGGCCTGCGGCGGGGCCTCGATCTGCGGGCCGCTGCGCACCTTCTTGAACATCAGGAAGATCCAGACCGCGAAAAGCAGGGCGTAGATGAGCCCGAACATGATCAGCGAGAAGAGGATCTCTCCTGCGCCCACGGTGGTGGAATGCGCCTGGGAGGTGCGCAGCAATCCGTAGACGATCCAGGGCTGGCGCCCCACCTCTGCTGCCACCCATCCCAGCTGGCAGGCCGCGACCGGCAGGGGGATCGAGTACATCAGCGCCTTGAGCATCCAGCGCTTGCTCCAGAGCGTGCCGTTGAGGAGGAAGACCGCGGCCAGGCCCATCACCAGGATGAACCACATCCCCAGCGCGACCATGTTGTGGAAGGAGACGAAGGTCAGCCACAGGGGCGGCAGGTTCTCCTTGGGGAAGGCGTCGATGCCCTTGACCTGTGCGTTGGCGTCGCCGAACGCCATCCACGACAGCAGGCCGGGGATCTCGAACTTGGCCCCCAAGTCGGGCGGGTCGCCGAAGGGCACGCCGAAGACCACCAGCGGTGCCGAGCTCTGGCTGGTGTACAGGCCCTCGAGGGCCGCAAACGTCTCGGGCTGGGTGCGCGCCACCTACTGGGCGTGCAGGTGCCCGAACGGCATGAGCTCGAGCAGCGAGGCCACCAGGCCGATCGCCACCCCCAGCTTCATCGCCTTGCGGCCGAACTCCGAAGCCGGGTCCCGGAGCAGGTAGTAGGCGGCCACGCCGGCCACGACGAAGGCGCCGGTGATGATCGCCGCGGTGACGGTGTGGAAGTAGCGCGGCAAGGTCGAGGGATTGAAGACCGCCTCGTAGAAGCTGGTCAGCTCGGCACGGCCGTTCTTCACCACGAAGCCCGCCGGCGTCTGCTGCCAGCTGTTGGCGACGATGATCCAGAAGGCCGACAGCGTCGAGCCCACTGCCACCATCAGCGCCGAGAACCAGTGCAGCCGCTTGGAGACCTTGCCGCGGCCGAACAGATAGAGCCCCAAAAACCCCGACTCGAGGAAGAAGGCGAAGACTCCCTCGGCAGCCAGCGGAGCGCCGAAGATGTCGCCCACGAACTTGGAGTACACCGCCCAATTGGTCCCGAACTGGAACTCCATCACGATGCCGGTGGCCACCCCGACCGCGAAGGTGATGGCCAGCAGCTTTCCGAAGAGCTTCCCGATGGAGACCCAGATGGCATCGTCGCGCTTCCATCCGAACCATTCGGCGAAGACGAGCGCCCAGGCGAGCCCGATGCTGATGGGCGGAAAGATGAAGTGGAAGCCAACGGTGACCGCGAACTGGATCCTCGCAAGCAGCAGCGCATCCATGAAAGGAGACTTTCTCTTGTATTGGCGGCCGCCTGGGACGGACGCAGGGCAGAAATGACCCCTCGAAAGGGGAGGGTCAGTGATTTCGGCGGTGTTGGATGCCCGACGCGAGATTGGGTTGCGGGGCTTCCCCCAATCAGGATGGCGAGGGCGCCCAACGAGGCGGTCTTTCTCCTCGACCAGTCCCTGCGAAGCTTGCGGGGGTCCGCGGCCGGGCCGCTTTGGTCCGCGAGACACCGACGAGGGGGACATCCATGAAGAAGATCGAGGCGATCATCAAGCCGTTCAAGCTCGACGACGTGAAGGAGGCGCTCGCCGAGGTGGGCGTGCAAGGCCTCACCGCCCTCGAGGTCAAGGGTTTCGGGCGGCAGAAGGGCCACACCGAGCTCTATCGCGGCGCCGAGTACGTGGTGGACTTCCTTCCCAAGGTCCTCGTGCAGGTGGTGGTCCACGACGAGGTGGTCCCCAAGGTCGTCGAGGCGATCGAGCGCGCCGCCCGGACCGGAAAGATCGGCGACGGCAAGATCTTCGTCACCCCCGTCGACGAGGTGGTCCGCATCCGCACCGGCGAGCGCGGCCCGGGCGCCGTCTGAGGGGGTGACGGTGCGTCGCTGCCTGAGCCCGTCGAGCTGATCTTCGATGTCGCCCTCCGCTGTTAGGATGAAGCGGTGAACGGCGACGCTCGATATGCGGTGCTCGATCTGGAGACGCGGGTCAACCTGGCCCTCGCGCGCGAGGTCCTTCATCTGGGGTCCGAGGAGCCAGACGCTGCGGTCATCAAGCGCCTGGTCGAGAAGCGGCGCTCCGAGGGCGGCGGCGACTTCCAGAAGCTGCCCTTTCACGAGCCGGTGGCGGCGGCCATCCTCCTGGCCGAGCGCCGCGGTCCAGCGCCCGACGGCCCGGTCATCGCCACCGACTGGCGCTTGTGGAGGCTGGGCGAGCTGCCGCTGGAGCAGCTCGTCGATCGCTTCTTCAGGAACATCGCTGGGCGCGTCTATGTGGGCTTCAACAGCCAGGCCTTCGACCTGCCCCTGATGGAGCTGTGGGCTTCGCGCTGCCGGGTGAGCGCGCCCGAGCACTTCGACCGGCCGAGCCGCCCGGAGAACCCCCGCTACAAGTACGGCGAGGGGCACGTCGATCTGCAGAAGGAGCTCGTCAACTGGGCCTGGGGCTCGGGCACCTTCGACGAGCTGTGCAAGTTCCACGGGCTGCCAGGCAAGCCGGGCATCTCCGGCGACGAGGTCGAGTCGCTCGTCGCCGCCGGCCGTCTCGACGAGGTGCATGCCTACAACGTCACCGACGTGCTGCAGACCCAGCTGCTCTTCCTCCACGTGCTCCTGCGCGCCGGCAAGCTCACCCGCGCCGCCGCCGCCGAGTCGGCGACCTCCACGCTGACGCTCACGCGGGAGAAGGTCATGTCGCGGTTGGACGAAGGAGGCCGGGCGCGAGAGCTGCTGGCGCGGACGCTCGACTCGTGTGCGCGCGCGCCCATCGCCGCCGCAGCGGATTGACCAGGGTCGGTGCCGTCGTTTGACGGCGGCGGCGGCGACGCACTCTAATCGGCGCCATGCACCCGCGACTATTGACCCGGGTGTTGACGTCGTTGCTCTTCGCCGGTCTTCTCCCCTTCACGGCGCTGGCTTCGAAGATCACCGTGACCACCGATCCCCCGGGCGCCACGGTGCAGCTCGACGGGGTCGCGCAAGGGACCTCGCCGGTGACCATCCCCAAGGTCGCGCCCGGCACGCATCTTCTCAAGGTCTCCAAGGAAGGCTTCGTCACTCGCGAGGACTCGCTCGACGTCGATGGTGATTCCGACTTCCAGCTCCACGCCCCTCTCAATCCGGCGCCCAAGGTGGTCGAGTCGCCCAAGCCGGCGCCTGCTCCCGAGCCGAGGAAGGACCCGCCAGCGCCGCCGCCTGCTCCTTCGAGCATGCCGCCGCCCATGCCCGCCCATCCGCCTGTGGCTCCCAAGTCCGAGCCCAAGGCGCAGCTGCCGCTGCCGGTCTCCGAGCTCCCCGTCGCCTGGGGGACGCAGAAGAAGTCGCTGGTGCTGGTGGTCGAGACCGTCCCGCCCGAGGCCTATGTCCAAGTCGTGGGCCTGCAGGAGGCTAAGCGCGCCCCGGCGACCTTCACCGGCTTCGCTCCCGGGAAGATCCAGCTCATCGTCCGCGCCCACGGCCACCACGAGAAGCGCGTGGAGGTCGACCTCGCTTTCGACGCCCGGACTCGGGTGGTGCTTGACCCGCTCTAGTCCCTCCACCTTGCCGAGGCCTGCGACGTGCCCGGGGCAGCTCCTTCTCGAAATGCCGGAGTGGGACTGACTGGCCTCCTCAGGCTAGTCGCCCGTCAGGCGCTCCAAGCGCGCCAGGGCGACGGTCCAATCGCCGAGGGCCTGGAAATGAAGCACCTCGGTGCGGGCAAGCTCTGACTGCGAGGTCAGGACGTCGAGGCTCGTCGCGCGGCCGATGCGATAGAGCTCCAGCGCGGCTTCGACCGCCTCGCGCGAAGCCTCCACCGACTGCGAAGCCGACCGGGCCGCTGCCCGGGCAGTGAGGACCGCCCCAAGCACCTCGGAGACATCCGCATCGATCTGCAGCTCGAGAGCGCGCCGCGACTCCAAGAGCTGGGCTAGACGCGCGTCGGCCTTCTGACCTTGCGCCCGGGTCGCGAGCCCGTCGAAGAGCGACCAGTCGAGGTAGACGCCGGCGCTCCACTCCCCCGCTCCGCCACCAAGGTCGCGGTCTCGATACCCGAAAGCACCCTGCAGGCTCACCTCCGGCAGATAGCCGCCGCGGGTGGCTCGCGCCGAAGCTCGGGACTGCTGGAGCTGCGCGTCGAGGCGCTGCAGCTCGGGGTTCGCGGCCCTCGTCGCGGCGAGGATCGCCTCCGGGGCTGGAGGCTCGCCGGCAGGCTCCTCCAAGGTGCCGCGGGCGGCGAGCTCTTCACGCGACTCGAGCCCGATGGCGCGCCGCAGCAGGGCGCTGGCGACGCGCTGGGCCTCGCCGGCTGTGACGAGCGCCCGCTCGGCGTCGAAGCGCTGCGCCCGCGCCTTGAGCAAGTCCAGTCGCGCCCCTTGGCCCAGGTCGAGCTTCGCCTGGATGACCTTCTCGAACGCCACTTGGCGCTCGAGTGAGCGCTGAGCCACGCCGACCAGCTGCTGGGCCTCGAGCAAGCGGACGAAGGCCAGGGAAACGCCGAGGACCGTGTCGGCCTGGGCGATGCGCGTGCCGACCTGCTCGGACTGGACGCCGCGCCGCGCCGAGTCGAGCGTCGCCCACGACTTGAGCCCATCGAAGAGGACCAGCTTGCCCCGCACCGCGGCGTACCCTTCGCGCCCATACAGCGTCGGCGCAGCGGCGCCGGGCTGCGAGGCTCCCACAGGGCTGAGCCGATCGGGATCGAGCCAGCTCCAATAGGCGGCTCCCCAGATCTTCGGCAGGAGCGCGGACCGCGCGGCTGCCCAATCCGCTTCCGCCTCGTCCAGGCGGGCATGGCTCTGTGCGATCCCTGGGCTGCTCTGCCGGGCGAGGTCCTGCGCCTCCTTAAGGCTCAGGGAGCGCTGCCCGAAGGCCACGGAGGGTACAGCCAGGAGGATGCCGAGCAGGAGGGCGAGCCACCGCCGAGGTGAAGCTGTGCCGAACCCGCAATCACTCGAATAGGCTCCCATGCCGCGTGCGTCCTCTTCTCCCACCCTCGGTTGCAGTGCCGCCAGGCGATTCGCCGGCCGACGCTCTCCCTGGAACAGGCCTGCCAGCCGAAACTTGCGGTGACGCGGACCAGTTCCTGATGGCCCGGGTGGCGCAGGGCGATCTGCTCGCCTGGCGCACTCTTTATGAGCGGCAGCGCGACTACGTCTTCCGGGCCGCCCTTCGCTTCATGGGCAACGAGGCCGACGCGCGCGACGTCGTCCAGGACGTCTTCGTCTCTCTCTTCTCCCGGGCGGGCAGCTTCCGCACGTCGGGAAAGCTGACGACTTACCTGTGGCGCGTCGTCGCCAACCGCTGCCTCAACGAGAGGGCCCGCGCGCGCAACCGTGCTGAGGCGCCAGCTTCCGGCGTCGCCGGGCTCGAGAGCGTGGCCGCGCCGGAGGAGCGCGCACCGGACCGGCAGCTGGAGCACCGCGAAGTCCGGGAGCAGGTTCAGCGCGCGATCCTGGCGTTGCCCGAGCGCCAGCGCCTGGCGGTCATCCTCAGCCGCTATGAGGGGCTGAGCTACGAGGAGATCGCCAGCGCCCTCGAATGCTCCGTTTCATCAGTGGAATCGCTGCTCTTCCGTGCGCGGCAGGGTCTGGCCAAGGCCCTCTCGCCACGTTGAGCGCAAGTTTTCGCCGACAGACCTGTTTCACTCCTCGGAGGCCCGATGCGCTGTACGACCGCCAGGAAGCACATCTCGCTGGACATGGACGGGAGGCTCACGCAGGACGAGGCCGCCGCGCTCGTCGCGCACCTCGCCGCCTGCGCCGAGTGCCGCCGTGAGCGCGAGGCGATGGGACAGGCGTGGACGGCCCTGGGCGCTCTTCCCGAGATCACCTCGACCCCTGACGACTGGCGCGCGATCGCCGCGCGCCTCGAGGGTCGGCGCGGGATGAGCGGATGGCTGAACGGAGGCTGGAGCTGGCTCGAAGAGCTGTGGTTCGCCGCGCCTCGCCGCTGGGCGCTGGCGACCGTGATGTCCGCCTGCGTGCTCGCGGGAGTCGCGGCGGGCGCGCGGATGTCCCGGGAGCTGGCGCCCCAGCCGCCGCTCGAAGCGCTCGCGCTGGCCGAGGCCTTCGGCGAGTTCCCCGCTGCAGGTTGGATCGCGGTGGAAGGGAGTGGCGCCCGATGAGACGAATCCTCCTCTGGTCAGTCCTGACGCTCTCGCTGGCGGCCAACGTCACCGTGCTCATCCTCTCGGTGCGCGCCCAGGTGGCGGCCTCGGTTCCCCTGGGAGTCCCCTTCTTCGCGGCGGTCGCGCCCGACGCCGAGCAGCGCGAGCGCATCCTCAACCTGCGCCAGGAGTTCACCGCCTTCCGCCAGACCAACCTCACGCGCACCGAGGACCTGCGCGGCCAGCTCGCGGAGCTCATCAAGAACGACCAGCCCGAGCGCGCCCGCATCGACGCAGTGCTCGCGCAGATCGCCGAGACCCACGCCGCGCTGCAGCGACGGGTGGTGGAACACATCATGGCCGTCCGGGGCACTCTGCGCCCCGACCAGCGGCCGGCCTACGAGGAGATGATGACTCGACACCTGCGGGCCGGGATCCCGATGCAGGGCAACTGCACGAGCGACGCGAAGCCTGGGAGCGGACGATGAGCGCCTCGGCCACCCTGGCCGCCGCCGCGCCCCCGCGCCGGCGACCCCTGCGCTGGATCCTCGCGACCGTCGCCGCCGCGCTCGTGGCTGCAGGGGCGCTCCTGCTTCTGAGGGGAGGTCGGGCGACGGCCGCGCCGGAGGCTCCGCGCGCGATCGCCTCGAGGCGCACGCTGCGCTCCCAGGTGCAGGCCACCGGCGTGGTCCGGGCCATGACCGGCGCGGAGGTGAAGGTGGGGGCGAGGATCTCGGGCCGGGTGGAGCGCCTGCTCGCCAACGTCGGCGATCGGGTCGAGAAGGGGGCGGCCATCGCGCACCTGGACGATCGTGACCTGCGCGCCAGGCTCGCCCGGGCGCAGGCGGACCTCGCCGCGGCGCGCGCCCAGCTCGCGCTCGTCAAGCGGGGGGCCCGCCCCGAGGAGATCGCCGACGCCGAGGCGGTCGTCGCTCAGGCGCGGGCCGAGGCGGAGCTGGCGGCGGTGCAGGAGCGCCGCGTCGCTCCTCTGACCGAGCGAGGCTATACCGGCCAGGAGGAGCTCGACCGGGCCCACCGCGATCTCGCCGTCGCCCGCGCCAGGGCCGCCTCCGCCGACAGCAAGCTGGCGCTCGTCCGCAAGCGCTTCCTGCCCGAAGACGTGGCGCTGGCGCTGGCTCGCGTCGGCCAGTCGGAGGCGGCCGTAGCGGAGGCGCAGGCCACGGTCTCTTTCGCCACCATCGAGGCCCCCATCTCCGGGGTCATCGCCCAGGTGGCCACACAGGAAGGCGAGACGGTCTCCGCCGGGCTCAACGCGCCGACGTTCGTCACCATCATCGATCTCGATCGGCTGGAGGTGGCCGCCTATGTCGACGAGGTCGACGTCGGCCGCGTCAAGGTGGGCCAGAAGGCCGCCTTCAGCGTCGACTCCTTTCCAGAGGTCGAGTTCACCGGCCGGGTCACCGCCATCTACCCGCGCGCGGTCATCCAGTCGAACGTCGTCAACTACGTCACCACCATCGCCATCGACAACTCGGAGGGCCGCCTCAAGCCGGACATGACCGCCAACGTGACCGTCGCGCTCGACGAGCGGGAGAACGTCCTTGCCACTCCGGACAAGGCGCTGCGCCGCGAGGGCGGCAAGACGGTGGTCCGCGTGCTGGAGGGGGCGGCGGAGCGCTCGCAGCCGGTCAAGGTAGGCATGCGCGGGGGCGGCTTCGCCGAGATTCTCTCCGGGCTGCGCGAGGGCGACCGGGTAGCAATGGCCGATTCCCAACCCAGACCAGGAGCTCATCCATGATCGAGCTGAAGGACGTGGCCAAGACGTATCTGAGCGACAAGGGCGTGGAGGTCGCCGCCGTCCGGGGGATCTCGCTGCGGGTGGAGAAGGGCGAGTTCGTGGCAATCATGGGCGCCTCGGGCTGCGGCAAGAGCACCCTCATGAACGTCATCGGCACGCTCGATCGCCCGACCTCGGGGACCTACGAGCTGGGCGGCGAGGACGTGGGGCACATGAGCGACGAGGCGGTGTCGGGGCTGCGCAACCGGCGCATCGGCTTCGTCTTCCAATCCTTCAACCTGCTGCCGCTCTTGAGCGCGGCGGAGAACGTCGAGCTGCCCCTGGTCTACTCGGCGCAGGACGTCTCCGACGCACGCGAGCGCTCCCTCAAGGCGCTGGCCGCGCTCGGGCTCTCCGATCGCGCCTTGCACCGGCCGGGCGAGCTGTCGGGGGGACAGCAGCAGCGCGTGGCCATCGCGCGGGCGCTGGTCAACGACCCTGAGCTCATCGTGGCCGACGAGCCCACCGGCAA
>JACRCT010001264.1 GCA_016218885.1 Deltaproteobacteria bacterium
GGGAAATCCGGCTCACGGACTACGGTCGCTGGAGTCGCATTGACGAGTATGAGCTTTCGGACGACGGCCGCTGGCTTGTGGTCACTTTCCAGCTCGAGCGTCCGCCGATCCGGGTCGACATCTATGACTTGCTCACCAACCAGCGGACAGCGCGTTTCCTCCCGGGCTTCGGAGGAGAATTCCGCTGGACTGCATTCAACACTCTCTACCAGAGGTTCGGCTGCGGTACCGGATGTGCGAGGCTGCGAATCTACGACACATCGGGCCACATCCTCTTCGAGACGATGCCGGACGACACGACCGTTGATATCGCTCCGAGCGAGATGTACGCCGCGGTCTATGTCTTGGAGCTGTCGAAGCCCGCTCCGGTCGCGATCATCAGCCTCTCCGATGGGTCGACCATCTGGACATCGAAGAGGCTTCAGTACGTCGGGAATCTAGAATGGGCGGGCGATGGGAAACTTTCCTTCTCCTTCGGCGACGAGGACTTCAAGAGTCCTCCTCGGACCTTTCGTTTTCGGCCTTCCGGCGAAGAAGACCAACAGGTGCGGTCACCCGCTTGTCGTCGCATCAAGCGGTATGGCATGCATCGAGGCTCGCCCAAGACCTTCGAGGATGCCTGGAAGGAGCGGCTCAAGGATCAATCCAGGTAGTCGCCTCTAACCAGCCACTCGCTTAGGCCATATTCGAGGAAGCCGCCTGAGCGGAGATGAAGGCGGCGACATGCTCAGGTTCGGGTTTCGGAGGCCGAGGTGCCAGTCTTCACCTTTACGCTCTTAGAGGTCGAGACCGGGGGAGCTGACCGGGCTCTTCCTGGCGCTGGCCAACCAGGGCGAGGCAATTCCCCTGCGGCGCTTCGCGCACGAGCCCATCGCCGCGACGCGCATGCGCCTGCTCTCGCGCGAAGCGGCGGGGGCTGGTGACGAGCATCCTGAGCGACCCATATGGGCGTCGGCGCGCACCGGGCTGAGGGCTGGGCCCGGTTGTCCCAAGGCATTCGTGAAGGACGTGGCGATGCTGGATTTGCCGGAGCGGTACACGGAGTGGGCGGCGCAGAAGCACCTGGAGATCGCGCCGCGGCAGTACAGCCGGCTCTGTCCGCGGGCGCCGGAGGAGGTCGTGCCGGAGGTGGCGGTCACCGAGCCGCGGTCGGGATCGCGCTATTTGTGGGATCCCGACACACCGGTGGATTTCTCGGCCATTCGGCTGGCGGCGCGAGTGGAGCCGGCGGACGAGGAGATCGTGTGGCTGGTGGACGGGAAGATGGTGGCCAAGGTCGGCTATCCGCACTCCATTCGCTGGCCACTCAGACCCGGTAGGCATCGGGTGGAGGCGCGGATGGCGCGGCGCAGCGAGACGGCCAGCCCGGTGACGGTGGTGGTGGAGGATTGAGCGTGCTGATGGACCCGGGTTCGATTCCCGGGTCCGTGGCGGTGGAGGCTGGCGGACTCGTGGCGGATTCTCGGAGGGCTGGTTGCAGGTCCCTGAGTGCTGAAATCGCGCCCTCTCTGTTCGTCCTTGTGGGACAAGCGCCAAGTCATGCAGCCCAATCACGGCAACTTACTTATCGAGCAGGATCGCCTTTTCTTCCCTCATTCGCTCAATAATTCTGCCATGTTTGAGCATGAGCAGATCATCTAGGTCCTCTCGCTCTTCGTCGCTGAGCGCGCTTGCAACGAACGGTTCGTCTTCCTGTCCTTCCAGGCAGAACACTTCGGGTACCAACACGTCGGGGTAGCGCGAGGGCGCCAACCCGGATAGCTCGCTCTTTTTCGGCCACTTGCCGCGAGGGCGACCGAGGACATAGTCCACCTTCACGGCATCTCCGAATTCAAACCAGTGCTGCTCGGTATGAAGGAAGCGTGCTGCCGTCTTGCCCTTGATCCTCGCCGAGCAGTCGTTGTAGTCCCCGACAAGACCTCCGTGGACTGAAAGGTTCCCGGCCACGTTGAGCCACCCTCCAGTGATCACGCTCTCGGCTTCCATGTCGCCCAGCACGAAGCATCCGGTTTCCGGATCATAACCGTCGCGGTATTGACCCCGAACGACGAGGCTGCCGGTCACAACGAGGGCGGCCAACTTTTCTTTGAACAAGGCGAGGGGGCCTTTCACGACCACATCACCCTCGACGAGAAGTACGTCGTAGGCCCAGCTTTCCATCCCCGCCTTGAAGAAAGACTTGCTGGCGTCGAATTTCGCGGTGAGCTTTAGAATCTCTTCGCGGCTGACCTGACCTTTGAGGAAGGAACGCCCCTCTACGTTCAGGCTGGCAGTCTTGCCGATGTCACGTTTCGCTGCCGGCGTGTGCACAGGTTTTGACGCCGCGACTCCAGTCTTACTGCCGACGAGCACGTAACCTTTGCCGGTCTTCTCGGCAATTATCTTCTCGAATTCCTTTCGGGCGTTTTCTTCGCTCTTAAACTCCTTAGTTGTCGATTGTCCCGGGGTGCCGATCCGTCCATAGGTGGTGGTAAAGGATGTCCCCGCCAGTTCAATCTCCCAGAATTTGTGCGAGGTTCCCTCCGAAAACTCGTAACGTGGCATGAAGAGGCTCCTTCTTTGTGGCTTGGATGAAAGACGAACGCGATTAACCTCTCGGTACCATGACCCGCATAAATCCATCGCAAGACGCGCGCCAAGCTCGTGTCCGCCTTGGAGGCCGGGATTTTAGGCGGGTGCTCCTCAGCCGCGCAAGGAGTTGCTCGGCAAATGCTGCGCAGCCACCTCTTTGTTCTTGCAGCTCTTCTTCGACGCTTGCGGTTAGCGTGAGGCTTGGCCGCCGCCTGTCCCACACAGCCTCGCCCACCGCGCCTCGACGACCGGCGCCGTCGCCTCGACCTGGATGTGCGTGTACCGGGCGGTCGCGTCCGTGTCGGAGTGACCGAGCATCGTCGCGATGAGCTTCTGGGAGGCTCCGGCGAGGGCGTAGGAGCTGCCGGAGGTATGGCGCGCCCCGTGGCTGCTGATGCGGCGGATGCCGGCCTCGGCGGACAGCTCGGTGAACCAGCGGTTCAGGGTGTTGTTCGAGAGGCGCCCGCCCTCGGGGCCGGGGAGGAGTAGTTGGCCGACGGCCTTCTCCAGGAGCCGGTGCAAGACCGAGAGCTGGTTGTTGATGCTATGCGCCGAGTAACCCTTCCCGAACCGATGCTCCTCGGCGCGCTTCGCCACCTTGCATCCGGTCCACGTCCTTGGGCCCGATTCTCCCGAAGAAGGGTGGCTTCGCACTGCGCCAGGGATAGAGGTCGAGACCGCGGACCTGCTGGCCTACGTCGGGTCGCGCGACCACTTCGTCCAGGACCATTGCGGCAAGGCGCGCCTATCTGCCGGAACGTGAACGGGTTGGCGGCGGGCTAGATGCCGGTGACGGTGGAGGAGCTGACCGCTCTTTCTGGTGTTGGCCTGGGCAGCGAGCCCTTGCTGCAGGAGCCGGTCGCCTCTGCCATCGCCTATGGCTTCACCTCCGGCTCGGCCACCGACGGCCACTGGCTCGTCTACGATCTGGGCGGTGGCACCTTCGACACCTCGCTGATGCGCGCGAGAGCTCGCATGAGCGTGGTCGAGGGCCAACCAGGGCGAGGCGATTCCCCTGAGGCGCTTCGCGCACGAGCCCATCGCCGCGACGCACATGCGCCGCCTCTCGAGCTTCGCCAGCCGGTCCCGGAGGCGCACCTGGGCAACGTTGCCCAGGTGAAGGCCGCACTCCGGCCGTGCCATCTGCGCCGCTGTGCTTCCGACCCAGCTTGCTTGCTCGTACGTGATGGACTTCCGAAACCCGCCTGACCGCGACAGGCTCTCATGGCTTCCGATCCCCCGCCGGCTCTCAACCGACCAGGGTCCTGATTCGGGGGACCAGCGATAGGCGGTGCGAGGGCGCCCGCGGCAGGGAGCCCGTCGAAGGGCAGAGGCGACGGTCGAGCGCCGCGGGACTCGTGGTTCGCCAGGCAGCCGACGGGCAGCTCGCGCCTGTCGAGCCGGCGCATCCGGCTACGCTTCACCGTCAGCTCGGGATGCAGGGTGGGCCCTCGGCAAGGGGGGCTACGTGTGGAAGCTGATCTGGCGGGCCCCTTGACAGGCGTATCCCATAAGATACAGCTTGAGCGTGTCGGACGCGCAAGAACGAATCGTCGTGGAGTACGAGGACGCCAGGGGCTCGGTCCCGTTTCGTGCGTGGATCGACAGCCTGAAGGACGTGCGGGTGAAGGCGAAGATTGACGCCAGGTTGCTACGCCTCCGACTCGGAAACTTCGGGGACGCCAAGCCCGTGGGCGACGGAGTATGCGAGCTGCGAATCGATCATGGCCCTGGCTACAGGATCTATTACGGGTTGGATGGAGCTCGTCTCGTTGTCCTCCTTGCGGGCGGGGACAAGGCAAGTCAAAGAGCTGACATCACCAAGGCGAAGACGTACTGGGCAAGCTACCGAGGGAGATAGGTCATGGCGAAGCGAACGCAGTCGTATGCCGAAGGTCTGGACGAGCGGCTGCAAGACCCGACCTACGCCGCGGAGTACCTGAGCGCCGCAGCAGAGGAGGGGCGCAGCGAGCTGCTCCTCGCGCTGCGTGATGTCGCTCGGGCACGAGGGGTTGGACGAATCGCACGCGGCGCTCACCGCGGCCGAGAGAGCCTCTACAAGTCCCTGTCAGAGAAAGGCAACCCCGGGCTAGACACTCTGCTCTCCGTGCTCCATGCGGCAGGTCTGGCCCTACGGTTCAAGCCGGCATAGGAGGGTCTTCCTGCTCGCTGCGTGATGGACTTCCGGAGGGCGCCTGACCGCGACCAGGCTCTCAAGAGGCGGGGGCGCAGGTGCCAGCCTTTCCTTTTCGATCACCCGGCCTCGCGCGGCGCCGGGGTAGAGGTCGACGGCAGAGTTGGTGACGGACATCCCGAGCGATCCCTACTGGCGCCGGCCAGTGTTCGCCGCAGGTAGGCCCTTGGGCATCCCTCGTCCCTAGCACGCGAAGCTCCAAAGACCGCAACCCGAGGACGAGCTGGACGGGTCGCGCGATGTAGCGGACCGGGTATTCGTCCTTCCGGATTTCGTGGGGCTCCCCGCCTGGGGCGGCGTGTCTTCGTGGGGCACGCGCGGATAGCCGGCGGAGTGAAGGCGGCAAGGCCCGTGAACGTGTCGGTGGAGGACTCCCGAGCTCAGACCCAAAGACGGCTACGTACCCTCTTGGGGGGCTTCCGAGAGGGGTTGAGCAACCCGGGCCAGGTTGATTGCTGACGCCGACACCAATTGCATGCTGTCAGAATGAGGCATCAGATGAAGGCAGCGAACAGCGACACGTCGGTGAAGCAGCTGACCATTCGGCTGCCCGTACGTCTGCTCGAGGACGCCAAAGCCCTCGCCAAACGGCGGCACACCAGCGTGAACGAGTTGGTGAGGTCGCTTCTCGAAGCGGGCGCGGCCGAGGAGCGGGAGGCCGAGCTTGCTCGAGCCTACGAGCTGTTTGCTCAGGACGCTGCTGGCTCGGACGTCGAGCCGTTCGTCGACGCGCAGGCCGAGGTTGCGCGGCATGCGTAGCCCCAGCTCATCGGTGCATCGCGGAGAGGTGCGGTGGGTCGATGGGTCCCCGGGCAGGGGGTCCGAGCAGACAGGGCGTCGGCCCGCGCTCATCGTCCCAGGCCGATGCAGGGAACCAGGCGACCACGTACGCCAACACAATCGTCGTGGCCATCAGCAGCCAGGGCCATGAGATACCGCTGCACGTTCGGCTGCGCCCTTCCAGGCAGAACGGCTTGCGCAATGTCTCGTTCGTGAAGTGCAAGCAGATCTTCACGATCTCCAAGGAGCGGCTGGGGGCGCGTTTGGGAGCCCTGAAGCCTGAGGAGATGCTCGCCGTCGACCAAGCGCTTCGCACCAGCCTCGCGTTGACCGTACCGACCAGGAACGACTAGAGCTCGACCTGGCTGGAGAGAAGCATCGCCTGTGGCTAGCCGCGGGAAGGCGCAGCCCGCGCTCGGAGCGAAGCAGCCCGGCGAGATGGTCGACCACGACAGCGAGCGCGCCCCGTGCTGCCCGTCATCGCAAGTGCTCCGCCGCCTCTTGACCTTCGCCAGCCGATCCGAGGGCCCGCCTGGGCAACGTTGCCCAGGTGAAGACCGACGGCGTGTTGTTCGAGAGGCGCGCCCGACGCCATCGCTGAGCGAGGGAGGTGCGACGAAGGGCCTGTGCCTTGACTCAGGCAGGAGTACGCCAGCTCCGGCGGCCAGCCGCTCTGCCCCTTGGTCAGAGCATTCAGACGACCCTGAGCACGCGCACTGATCCGGCGTCAGCGTCCAATGGGCGCCGAGCCCGCCTGGGCTGTCCAGGGCGAATCGGTATCTGCGAGGCGTGGCCAGGACGGGAGCGAGATGTAGAAGGTGCTGCCTCGCCCCTCTTCGCTCCTGACCCAGATGCGCCCCCCATGGGCCTCCACGACGAGCCGGGCGATGTGCAGCCCGAGGCCCAGCCCTTCAAGCTTCTTTCCCGTGCGCGCCCGGAAGAAGCGGTGGAACAGGTGCGCGAGCTGATCCTTGGGGATGCCGACGCCGTGGTCCGTCACCGAGAGGACGGCGTGCCTGCGGTCGGGCCGGACCTCGACGACCACCACCGAGGGTGGGGTGCTGTACTTGAGCGCATTGGAGAGGAGATTGACCACCACGCGCTCGAGGCGTTCCGGGTCGGCGTCGACGAGGCAGGGCTGGGGGCAGAGCTTGAGCTCCACCCGCTCCACCGCCATGCGCTCGACCACGCCTCGGATCAGCGCGAACAGGTCGATCGGCCGCTTCTGGAGCGAGAAGCTCCCCGACTCGAGCCGCGCGGTCTCCAGCAGGTCCTGCAGCATCGCGTCCATCCGCTGGGCGTTGGACTCGATCCTCGCCAGGAGGTAGCCGGTCTCGGGGGCTGGCGGCGAGAGGCGGCGGCGCAGACCCTGCGTGGCCAGGGAGATGCTCGCCAACGGGCTGCGCAGATCGTGCGAGGTGAGGGCCAGGTACTCCTCCCTCAGGCGCTCGAGGTCGCGAAGCTGCGTGACGTCGTGGAAGACGAGCACCGCTTCGCGCACGGCGCCGGCTTCGTCGCGGACCGATCCGCCGCTGATCATGACCGCGCGACGCGTGTCGTCGGAGCGGTGCAGGGTGTACTCCTGGGCCCAGAGGCGCTCGCCCCGCAGGACGCGAAGCCCTGGCCTCTCGCTCTCCGGCAGCGGTCCGTCCTCCTTGCTGCGAATCTCCCAGCAACCCGTGTCCTCGAGCGTCGCTGGAGGCTCGGAGAGGCCGAGCAGGCTGCGCGCGGCGCCATTGGCGAGCGTGACCCGCCCCGAGGCGGCGATGGTGATGACGCCGTCGGAGAGGTTGTCGAGCAGCGCTCGGCGCTCCTCGGCGAGGTCCTCGGCCTCCTCGGCGAGCTTCTCCTCGCGCAAGCTGGAGATCAGCAGGCGCTCGTTGAAGGTCTTGAGCTGCTCGGCGACCTCATGGAGGCGAGCGCGCGTGCGGACCTTCTCGGTGGCGTCGGTGACGAACACCTGAAGCCCGACCGTCGCGCCCGTCGCGTCCTCGCGCGGTACCGCCAGCAGGTCGAGGTGCACGCGCCCGCGCAGCGGGTGGTCCCACGCCCGCTCGGTCTCGGCGTCGAGGACGACCCCGCGAAGCGCCTTGGAGAGCAGCGGCACGAAGGCCTCCGTGGCGCCCGGCACCTCCCGCAGCGGGTGGTTCAGCACGCGCTCACACCGCCCGCCGCACAGCAACTCGCAGAGCACCTCGTTGATGCAGACGACGACGTGCTCGTCACCCAGCGTGAGCATCGACCCCACGCGCGAGTTCACTGCGGCCCTGTGGCAGTGTGGGTCGGCCATTGGACCCCGATCCCCGATATCGGCAGTGAATGTAGGGGTCAGGAGTCCTGTCGGATCGCGCGGTAGACCGGGGCCCCTCGGGCCCTGCCCTTGCCCTTCTCGACGTAGCCCAGAGCCAGCAGGCGCTCCAGCGACTGAGCCATCAGCGGGCTCGGCAGCCCCATCGCCCGCTTCAGCTGCGTCGCTGGCGAGGGCCCGGCTTCGCGGAGTGCATCGAGGAGCGCGGCTTCTCGAGTGGTGAGCCCCTCCACGCGGGCGGGGCCGGGACGCTCGGGGACGCCGGTGAGCAGGCGGCGGTAGCCCCTGGGCACCGGACCCAACGTCACCCCGTGCGGCCCCAGCTCGTAGAGCCTGAGCTCGCTGCTGTGCTCGCTGTTGCGCATCTTCACGACGGTCATCATCCGCCGCAGGTGGCCCTCCAGCTCGATGTAGCGCTGGACGATGATGACGTCGGTCAGGAAGGACACCACCTGGGGGCTGATCTCCAACGAGGTGAAGTCCTCTGCCACTTCCGCGGTGAGCAAGATCGTGACGCCCGTCGCGGTCAGCGCCCCCACCAGCCGGTATAGCGACTCGCGGAAGTCTTCGCGGAACGGCGCCGCCAGAGAGATCTCGAACCCCGAGAGGGAATCGATGACCAAGCGCCGGGCGCCCTTCTCCTTCACCGCCCTGTGGATCTCGTAGAGCGTCTCGTCCACCGACAGGTCGAGCGGGCGAAGGTAGATGACCTCGAGCAGCCCCCTCTCCGTCATCCCCCGGAGGTCGTCGCCCAGCCCCTTGGCCCGATCGAGGTAGACGTCGGGGTGCTCCTCGAAGGCGGCGATGACGCCCGGCTCACCGCGCGCGCCGCCAGCGCCGATGAACTGGGTGGAGAGGGCGGTCTTGCCCGACCCGGAGGGGCCGCTGACGAGGACCAAGTCGCCTCGGGGGATGCCCCCGGACATCATCGCGTCCAGCGCCGCCACGCCGGTCGATGCCCGCGTAGATTCGACTCGGCGCATCCCAGCGGCAGGCAGCACCCCCGCGCGGGGGAACACCTGCAGCCCCTGGCTACTGATGCGGAAGGTGTGCGCGCCGGACAAGGGCGCCCTGCCGCGCATCTTGGCCACGCGCAGCTTGCGCACCGAGGAGTGACGGTGGAGGGCATTGGTCAGCCACAGGATGCCGTCGGCCACGGTGAAGAGCGGGTTGTCGGGCGGCTCCTGCTCGGAGTACTCGCCGACGAGGAACGTCGTCGCCTCTCGGCTGGCCAGGAAGAGCGCCAGGCGATGGGTGAAGTCCTGCAGCTCGCTCGCGGGCGCCTCTCCGGCGACGGGGGTGACGGTGCGGAAGGAGTCGACGACCACCAGGCCCGGCCGGAGGCGCTCGGTCTCGGCGACGACGGCGTCGAGTACCGCCTCCACGCGCCGGGTCAGGGCCGCCTCGCTCAGGTTCACGAAGTGTACGGCCCGGCCCACCTTTGACTGGTCGAAGAACTCGAACTGCTGCTGGTAGCGCAGCATCTTGATCGGCGGCTCGCCGAGCACCGAGAAGTAAAGGCCCGGCCGCTCCTCGGTTGCGTTCTTGAAGAGGATCTGGTGCGCCAAGGTGGTCTTGCCGGTACCGGGCTCCCCGACCAGGAGGTTGAAGGAGAAATCAGGCAGGCTTCCGCCCAGCACCGCGTCGAGCCCTTGCACGCCTGTGGAAAGACCGGAGATGGCGAGCCTAGATACGGTCATGATGGGTCTCCTCAGGTTGCTGGTCAGCCCAGCACTCGCCGAGCATCCGACGCGTCAGGTCCGGCCCAAGGAAGGTCTCCAGCAGCCACACGAAACGGGCCACGACCTCCACCAGCGCCGCGTCGGCCTCGGCCGGCCCCACCTCAGGCGGGGCCTCGCCGCTCACCTCGCCGCCAGGGCCGTGAAGGCGCTGGTAGTGCCCCAGCCAGGGGTGCTTCGCCTTCGCCAGCTCGAGGCTGCGCGACACCAGGAGACCAAACCCTCGCGCACCGAGCTGTCTTTCTACCCCCGCGCTCAGCCGGGCGACGAGCCTCCCCAAGGCCAGCGCGAAATCGAGGTCCGGCCCTCCAGGGGTGCTTTCCCTCGCCACGATGTGCTCGGCGAGCCGCCTTGCCTCGGGGCTCACGGGTCTCATGGCGAATCCTCATCTTGGCGGCGCCCCGCGACGAGCTGACGCTCGGCGACGGGACCGCAGGTTCAAGATGATGCTGGGTGGCGCGCGCTGGCATCGCTCTGGCGTGCCTGTCTTTGCCTGCTCAGCGGAGGAGCGGGCACCCGGGCTCAAGCCTCGCTATGCGCCGCTCTGCTCCGGCTCTGCCTTCCTCTGCAGCGCTCTTGCTATGCTTTCGCACCAATGCCGGAGAGTGCCATGTCCTATCGGCTCATCATCCAGGCCGCGCGCCTCGCACCCGAGGCCATTCCGGGGCTGACGGAACGCCTGGCCTCTCTGTTGCGGGTCCCGGTCGAGAGGGCCGCGCCGTTGCTCGCAAAGCCGTCTGCCGTGGTGTGGGACGGGCTTTCGCTGGAAGTGGCCAAGAGCCGGCAAGCCGCTCTGCAGAACATCGGCATCCCGTGCACCATCGAGCCGCAACCGGGAGATGCTCCTGGACCTGAGGTCCCAGCGAACGCTGCGACCGCGCCACCCTCCCAAGCCAAATGCCCCAAATGCGGTTTTGCATTCGCTTCGGGTTTCGCCAGCTCCGAGTGCCCTCGCTGCGGCGTCATCATCGGCAGGTACCGAGCGTCCCGCCCGCCTGAACAACCGCCTGCTGGCCCTGCCTTGCAGACCGGGGCCACCGAGACGCCAAATCCGACCCCGCGCGCTCGGCTGCCAAGGAATGTGATGCTGATGGGCGGCGCCGGGTTGCTGTTGCTCGTCGGTCTCGTCGTTGCGGTTTCTCGGCCCAAGGCTCCTGGCCCAGCCGAGAACCGGAGCCAACAGCAAGCCGTACAGGAGGTAGCGAAGGCTCTCCCCTATTCGATCGTTGGGGCATGGACCGGGACGCATACGGACCAGCGTGGCAAGCAACACGTCATTCAGCTCACGGTGGGCGAAGACCTCACCGTGGAGTCCACTCGCATTCATCGCAACGTAGGAGGCAAGACGGAGACGTTCACGTGGGCCGTCCCCGATACGGTCACCTTCAGCGACGATCAGATTGAGGCGACTCGAACCGGCGAGGGCTTCTCGCTCAAGGTCGACCAGCCCCGCGGCGTGGGCCGCTACTCTCTGGACGCTTCCGAGCTGTTCCTGCCGATGATGGCTGCAAACCCCTTGGCGGCACGGCCCGCTTTCGAGGTCGCTCCGGACGACCAGGGCCTGGTTGCCAACCTGCGCCAAGTGCTCGTGCCCAATGGCGGCTTCGTCTGTCCCCCCGAGAGCGTGCTCGATTTCCGGCCGGCGAGGTTCACCATCCAGGATTTCTGCGGAATGAAGTCCATCTACCAGGGATTGCCGGTGGGCTACGTCGTGGAAGCGCCGCTGATCGCGTGCGAAAAGATACCGCTCAGCCAGAGCCTGATGCTGTTGCTCACGGTTCGAAACCCCGGAATCCAAATCAAGATCGCCGCTGTCGACAAGGACGCTGACGCTTGGCCCCAGCGTCTTCAGTCGGCCGCGATGGTGTCGATGGAGGCTAGAGAGACGAGCAGAACCATCGAGGTCCGCTTCTACAAAGACGGCCGGAAACGCGCGGAGATGCCTCAGCAGAAGGTGGAGTGGGATCTGGTGCCGCTATAGGCATTCAGGCGCCGGTGGTGCGAGTGGCTCTCCGACAACCTCCATCCACTGGCCTCGCTCGGTGCCGGCAGCCGCGCGGCGCTGGTGGTACCTTCTTCCTCCATGAACGACGAACTGCCCGACGTGTTGCGGCGCTACCTCGACGCGTACAACCAAAAAGACGTGGACGCGATGCTGTCGACGATGACGGCGGACGTCGTGTTCGAGAACATCTCGAATAGCAGCGAGCCCAGGCGCACGATGGGAAAGGCGGCCCTCGAGGCGCTCGCTCGACAGAGCGCAAGTGTCTTCTCGTCACGGCGCCAGACCGTGGTCGACGCAATCGTCTCCAGCTCGCGTATCGCCCTCATGATCGAGTTCGAAGCCGTGCTGACGAGCGACATGTCGAACGGATGGAAGGCAGGACAGACGGTGCGGATGATCGGTGCCTCGTTCTTCACTTTGCGCGAGGGCCTGATAGCGAAGGTCGTCGACTTCAGCTGAGAGCGCTCGGCCATCACGCACGACACAGAAGGCGGCAGCAACGCGGAGTCTCGGCATCATTTTGGCCTCCACGGTCTTCGGTTCACCCCTATCTGCGTGGGGCCGGAAGAACTGGGCCGCATCTGCCGCTTCCCTTGGCTCCTGGCTGTGTCCTACCCGGGCCGGTTCCGGCTCGGTCCCTCCCGGACAGAGAGCGTCGGTCGTCTGGTCCTAGCGCTTCTTCCCCTTGCGCAGCGTGAGCAACCCGAGGAGCAGCAGCGCGGCCTGGGGAAGGGCCTGGGTGGCGCCCCCGGCAGAGCACCCGCGACGCAGGGAGAGGTCCGTTTCGAGGTCTCGAGAGGTGGACCCCTCGCCGCCCATGTTCTTGTCCAGCTGATCCACCAGCTTCGCTTCAGCGGCCAGCTCGCTCGATTCGAATGCCTGGCTCTCGGACACGAGGTAGGCCCGCGCCTTCCCGAGGATGACCTTCGCTTCGGCAGCGTCCCGGTCCTCCCAGTACTCGGCGCAGGCCCGGCGCAGCGCGAGGCCCGCGTTCAGCACCGCCACGGTCTTGCGCACGGCGGGCTGCGAGTAGAACACCGTCTGGGAGCCGATCGGCTCGTCGCTCGACCACTCGTGTAGCACCGTCTCGCTGACGCGCTCGCCGCCGGAGGCTGGGGTGTACGAGAGCGTGAGCTCGGCGATGGGCCGCCTCGCCGGAAGCGGCGAGCCCTCGGTCTCCATCCGCACCACGATGGCGCCGTGACCACGGCTCAGGAAGAGGGTCGCCACGGGGATGGTCACGGCAGGGCGGCCGTCGGAGTAGCCTCCGTATCCGTACACCTCGCGGATGCGGAAGCCGGGCCGCGGGGTCAGCGTGAAGGCGAAGTCATAGGCCAGCGGGGTGACCATGTAGTCGAAGTCCTGGTCGAAGACGGCGGAGATGCTCTCCTTGTCCGACAGGAAGAAGTAGTTGCCGCCGCGCAGCTTGGTGATGGCCAGGACCAGCTGCTGGTTGAGGTCGAGGCCGACGCCGAAGAGGCTGAGGCCGATATTCTGCTCCGCGTTCTTTGCGGCCAGGTCAATGAACGTCCTGGTCTCTGTGTCGCCGGTGTTGGTGAGTGCGTCGGTGAAGACCATCACCCGGTCGGACACTCCCGCTCTTCCCGCGTTGGGCTCGATCTGGGCGAATCCCTTCCGGAGACCCTCGGCCATGTCGGTGGAGCCGCCGGCACGAATTCCCTCGATGAGCGCGTCGATGGCGGCAGGCTGGGTGACCAGCGCGCTGGGTCGCAGCACCTCCGCCTGCTCGTTGAAGAGGACGATCGCCAGGCGGTCTGCCTCGGTGAGCTGCGCCACCAGCTTGTGGAGGGCGACCTTCACCGAAACGAGCTTCCCGGCCTCCTCCATGGAGCCTGAGCGGTCGACCACCACCGCGAGGTTCAACGCCGGGCGCTTGAAGGTGGCCGGGTCGATGCCAGTGTCGAACCCGAGCTGCACGAAGACTGCGCCGTGCTCGTCGTCGAGCGTGGGCGCGACGGCATAGGCCGCGTTGATGCACAGCTCCCGCGCACACGGCGTTCCTTCCAGCGGAAGGTCATGCTCGTTGAGGATGCCGGCGATGGAGATGTCCTCGGCCGCCGGGATGCCGCCCGACTCGATCTGCCCGCGCACCAGACCGTTGTCCTGCGCGCCACCGGGCTTCACGCCCATGCTTTCGCTGTTCGAGGCGCAGGCCGCCAGGGCGGTCAAGCCGAGCAGCGCGACCAGATTCCGGAAGTTCATGGAAGGCCCCTCATCGAGTTGCGGGGCCTCTTGCCAGTTGTGAGCCAGATCACGCTGCGGTTGCAGCGGCAATGATTCCGAGAGCTTGTGTCACCTTCATCCAGGCGGCCAGACTGCAGGCACGCCACGGGTGTCATGGCTCTCGGGCCGTGGCACCCGGGCGGTCGCGTCTCTCAGGAGTTGAACGCCCCTGCCAGCTGCTCGATGTAGTTGCTGCTCGCGGCGTCGGTCTCGAAGTGGCGGGCGGAGCGATGGAGGCGGTGAGCCATCGCCTCGAACTCCGCGCGGCTGACGTCCTTGAGCGACAGGTAGAGGCGCGCCGCGCCCTGCAGATAGGAGAACAGGGGGTTGTCGTCGGTGCCGTCGGGGCGCCGCCGCAGGTGGTTGTAGAGCCGGGCGATCTCCTCGTCGCGTTCCAGCCTGCCGGTGCATTGGCAGTACTGCACTGCCGTGAGCTCGATCATCGCGAAGAGGAGGACGTACTCGGGGGTCGGCCCCTTGGCGAAGCTCGGCGGTTGACGCGTCCCTACGAAGAGCGCCGAGAGGTCCTTGAGCTCGACCATGACGGGCTTCTCGCCCTGGAGGAGGGTGAGCGAGCGACCGAGCGGCAGCGGCCGTTGCTCGTCGTCAGTCATGACCGGAATGGGGATGACCCGCTCCGAGAGGCTGGTGTCGAACCCTTCCTTGTCCAGCAGCGCCTTGACCGCGTCGTCCATGGTGTCCTCGGTTCTTCCTGCGGAGGTGTGCGCGGCAGAATAGGCGATTCGCGAGTCCCCAGATCTCCCTCGAATGCCGCGGGCAGGTGCGTCGCGAGGTCCATGGAGCTTGTGCTAGCTTCAGGCACCCTCGAGGTCTCCATGGCGCTGCTTCGCCCCCCATCCCTTCTGTTCGCCGCTTCGGTCCTGCTCTTGTCGGGCGGCGTTCGCGCCGCCGAGTCCGCCGACTTCAGCCGCTTCTTCGCGAGCGGGGTGGCGATGTACCGCACGTTCGAGTTCGAGCGCGCGCTCGAGCAGTTCAAGCACGCCCGTGCCCAGCCGCATGGGGCAGACCAGGACGTCCAGGTCTCTCTCTATGAGGGAATCCTCCTCTACGAGCTGGGCAAGGAAGAGGAGGCGCGCGCGTCCTTCCGGTCAGCCCTGGCGATGGACCTGGCTGCCAAGCTGCCGGTGAGCGTCTCTCCGGTGATCGAGCTGGCGTTCCAGGCCGAGGGCGAGAAGGCGCGGAAGATGGGGCTCCAGGCTCCGGCCGTTGCCGTTGCTCCCGAGCCGGCGCTGGCAGCGTCGACCGCACCTCCGGCGATGACCGAGGAGAAGGCCGCCCCGCGAAGCAAGATCTTGCCCGCGGTGCTCACCGCTCTCGGTGCGGCGGCAGTCATCGGCGGAGGGGTCTCCCTGGGCATGTCCTGGGCCAAGCACGCCGACTACCAGGACGGAAAGCTCACCCGCGCCGAAGCCGAGGATGCCCAGCTCGATGCCCAGGCCGGAGTCGGCGTGGCCGTCGCCGGAGGAGTCCTCCTGGCGGCAGGGGTCGTCATCTTCGCCCTCCCTGAAGGCAACCGCGCTTCGGCGGCTCTGGTCCCGGTCCGGGACGGCGCCGTGGCCTCGCTCACGGTGACCCTGCCATGAGGCACCTGCTCTCCACCGTGGTCTCGATCGGGCTGGCCGTCGCGGCGCTTCTGGCATCCGGCTGCCCGAGCTTCGACTTCGAGAACGGGGTGTTTGCGTGCACCGATGAAGCCCAGTGCGACCGCACGCGTGGCGAGACCTGCATCCAGGGACGCTGCGCCGTCTTGGCCGCCGGGAATGATGCTGGAACCCAGGCGATCGACGCAGGGGGTGGAGCGATTGACGCGGGGGCCTGCACGCAGACCGGGTACCACTGCGACGGCCCAGCGGAGTGCTGTTCCCACGACTGTGAGTCCACTTCCCATGTTTGCCTCTGAGCCTGCGACCAGGCTCCTTGCGCCACCTGGAATCGGAGAACCTGATGCTTCCACGAATCGGCCTGGCGACCGCCCTGGCGGTCTCGCTCGCTTGGCCCGACGCTGCCCAGGCAGCTCACACGCCGCAGGCGCACCAGATCAAGATCGCGGTCCTCGACGTGAAGGCTTCGGGGCTCCTCGATCCCAAGACCTTCGAGGGCATCGCTCCGCTGTTCTCCACCGAGATCGGTGAGAAGCGGCCCGACCTGCAGGTCATTGGGACCGCCGAGATTCGCACCATGATCGGCTTCGAGAAGGAGAAGCAGCTGCTGGGCTGCAGCGACAGCGGCTGCCTCGCCGAGATCGGCGGTGCCCTCGGGGTTGACTTCCTGCTCGCCACCGACGGCTCCGAGCTCGGCGGGACCTGGATCGTCACGATGTCGCTCATGGACGTGGTCCGTCAGAAGGCGATCAAGCGCGCTGCGCGGCGCACCGATCAGAAGAGCAAGCTGGTCAGTCTGTGCCTCGAAGCGCTCCACGAGGTCATCCCGGCACTCCCCGCGAGCGCTCGCGCGGCGCAACCTGTGGAGCCAACGCCTTCCGTCTCTGCGTCGGCAACCGGCAGCGGGCCGGCGGTCAGCCGGGCAGTGTCGTGGACGCTGGTCGGGGTGGGCATCGCCGTGGCGGCGGGAGGCGCGGGCTGCCTGGGCCA